>NZ_JBZFLK010000015.1:0-196238 GCF_058448985.1 Pseudonocardia sp. DxW
GGCGACGAGTTCGACCACGACAACACCCGGTATCGCCGCCTCCAGCTCACCAAGCAAGCGCAGCCCGGCGCCATCCGAGTCAGCGTCGTCGGTCAGGACAAGCGGATCGATCCGATCCTGCACGAGGAACGCGCGTTCTGGACCTGGGCCATCGTGGAGACGCTGCGCCACTCCGGGATGCGGCTCGAGGAGCTCAAAGAGCTCACCCACCTGAGCATCCGCCAGTTCACCAAACCCGACGGTGAGACCGTTCCACTACTGCAGATCGCGCCCAGCAAGACTGACTGCGAACGGATCATCCCCTGCAGCCCCCAGCTCACCGCCGTGCTCGCCCAGATCGTCACCCGCCTGCTCAGCACCGACGGCACCATCCCGCTCAGCGTGCGCTACGACCACTACGAGAGGGAGCACTCGGCACCGATGCCGTTCCTGTTCCAGATCCGGCGCGGTCCCCGCCCCCGTGCCATGAGCAGCGCCACCATCCAGGACTACGTCGCCGACCTGGCCACCGACGCCGGCCTGCTCGACACCGACGGCTCCCCACTGCGGCTGACCCCACACGACTTCCGCCGCATGTTCATCACCGACCTGGTCACCGAGGGGTTCCCCATCCACCTAGCCGCCCAGCTCGCCGGGCACCAGCACATCGACACCACCCGCGGCTACACCGCCGTCTACCAGCACGAGGTCTTCGCCGCCTACGACCGGTTCATCACCGCCCGCCGCGAGCTACGCCCGGCCGTCGAATACCGCGAACCCACCCAGCAGGAGTGGGACGAATTCCACGAGCACTTCTCACGCCGCCGTATCGCCCTCGGCTCCTGCCGCCGCCCCTACGGCTCCGACTGCGCACACGAACACGCCTGCCTGCGATGCAACTTCCTCCAAGTCGACCCCGGTGAGATCACGCAGCTCGACGCCATTGAAGACAACCTGCACGCCCGCATCGCCGAGGCCGAGACCAACTCCTGGCTCGGCGACGTCGAACAGCTCCACCTCACCGTCCGGCACCTGCGCGACAAACGCGACCAGGTCAAGCAACTCCTCGACAGCCTCCCCGGGCCGCTGCTGACCGCCGCCCCGGGACGCTGACCGGAGCCCTCCGGCTCCCCGAAGTTCAAGATCAACTGCAGTAAAGAGCCGGTCTGCTTGTCCCCCCACACCGGGTGGACGGCCAGGTACATGCCGCGCTCGGCGGCGGCGTCGATCACGAAGTCGACGTTGTCCCAGAAGGCCCCGTGCTCGGGTGCGCTGCGCACGTCGCCGCGGATCGGCCGGTTCGCACCGGCCTGCGGGAAGATCGCCACCGCCTGGATCACGTTGTAGCCCTGCTCGCTGCGGGCGTCGAGATAGCGCACGGTGTCCGCGCGGTCCAGCTTGCCCAGCAGCGCCCACGCGGTGTCGCCCAGCCAGAACAGCGGCTCGCCGCCCGCGGTGAAGAACCGGCCCTCGATCTCCATCCGCGGCGGCCCGGTCACGGCCGGCTCGGCGGGCGGCGGCTGCTGCTGCGCGGGCTCCGGCGCGGAGTCCTGGGACCACGACGTGCGGACCGGGCCCGGCCCGGTGGCGCCGGCCGCGACGAGGACGCCGACGGCCATCGCGAGGCCGACGGTCAGCAGCGCCTTCCTGCTGGTCCACGGTGCCCGGCGTGGCATGGTCCCTCCGCACGGCCTCGACGTCCCGGCGGATCCGGTGGCGCGCACGCCGACCCCGCCCGGTGATCGTCCGAATCTACCCGTCCGGTGGGAGGTCCGGGCCGGACACCCCGATCACGGAAGCGTGTGACGCGGCGCCGCACCGGCCGCCGCTCGTCACCGGCGCCCCGGCCGCGGTTTCCGGCGCACCGGCGACTCTCCCGATGGCACCGGGCCCCGTGTCGCGGAAGAACCCGGCGGTGCCGAGGGGTGGGCAGAACACCGCCCTGCTCAGCCGTCGCGGTGGAACCGTGCCCGGTGCTGTGCGAGGACGTCCTCGCCGAAGTCGCCCTCCGGGTCCCGCCACACGGAGTGGATGTGGTTCACGTCGCGCTGGGTGTTGTCGTACTCGGCGAGGAAGCGTGGGCCCTGGATACGGTAGTAGTGCGGCTGTCCCCGCTCGGTCCCGCCGGCCCAGGCGAAGTGCACGTCGAGCAGCTTGTCACCGCGGAACTTCTCCACCTCCGCCTCGGCGAGCTCGTCCGGGATCCGCCCGGTGTAGACCTCCAGCAACGCGCGCAGCATCTGCTGCTGGTCGATGGTGAGGTCGGCGGCCGGGATCCCCTTGGGGGCGGGGGTGAGCGTGACTGCTTCGTCATCGGAGGGCCGCACCCCGGCCTTCTCCTCGGCGCGCTCGTGCATCGTCACGACCCGGTCGGCGAGGCGCTTCTCGGTGAAACGTCCGCGGAAGGTGTCCCACAGCGGGCGGAGCCCGTGGTCGGTGTCACCGACCCGGGACCGGTTGCCCCCGACGATGTCGACGGGAGCGACCGGGGTGAGCAGGGCCCGGCCGAGCGGGCCCTCGTCGAGGGACCGGACCAGGTCCCGGCCCAGGTCCTCGGCACCTCCGAGGGGCCGTAACGGGTGTGGGCCCAGCAGCGGCGACTCGGCCGGGTCGGCTCCGAGGAAGCACGGGGTGCTTGCCTGCACCCGGCCGTCGAGCACGAGGTGCTGCACCGACACGTGGTGCCCACCGAACCGCCACGACCAGGGGCCGTGCAGGGTCGGCTCGCCGAACACGCGCATCCAGTACAGCTGGGGGTCGCGCCCGCGTTCGCGTCCCCAGTCGACGGTGAATCCCTCGACGTGGTCGAGCACGTTCTCCAGGCCCATGATCGTCGAGGCGGTGACGTAGCCGGCAGCCGAGAGCCCACTGTGCAGCAGCTGCATCGCACGGCCCTGCTGGGCGGGACGCATCGCCTGCAGCGCCAGCCCACCGTGGTCGGTGGGGGTGTAGAACCACAGCCGCCGCTCCTCGTCGGACGGCCAGGGCAGCTGCGCGGCGTCTCGCTGTTGTTCGTCGAGGCCGTCCAGCCACGCCCGGGCGGCGTCGACCATCCGCTGGGCGGGGTTCGGGTGAGGCACGTGCTCCTCCTCTGGGGCGGGGTCACGCCGCCCGGTGGGAGGCGGCGAGTGCAGCGCAGAGCTGCTCGACCGCGGCCACGTTGTGGCCGGGCAGGAAGACGTCGATGTGGGGCAGGGCCGCCGCCATCGCCCGCTGCACGGGCCGGTAGCGGCTGTCGCCCTTGAGCGGGTTGAGCCAGACGGTGCCGTGGGCGACGCGGTGCAGCGAGCGCATGGCGTCGCCGAGGATCTCGGGCTCGTCGCGATCCAGTCCGTCCGAGCAGATCACGACGACGGCGCCGCGCAGCGCACGGTGCCCGCCGTAGCGTTCGAGGACGGTGGCGAACGACGTGCCGAGGCGGGTGCCGCCGTCCCAGTCGCCGACGGCGGCGGCGACCCGGGCGAGCGCGACGTCCAGCGATGGCCTGCGGAGCTCGTCGGTGATCCGGGTCGGTTCGACGCCGACGGTGAACACCTCGACCGGATGCCCTGCACGCAGCATGGCGTGGGCGAACCACAGCAACGCCGTCGCGTAGGGCGCCATCGACCCGGACACGTCGACCACCAGGGTCAGTGGACGCTCCTGCAGCGGGTTGTGCCGGCGGGGCAGCCGGACCGGTTCGCCGTCGGTGCGCAGCGCCGAGCGCAGCAGGGCCCGGGGGTCCAGGTGCCGCCCGCGGGGTGCCGGGACCCTGCGGCGGCTGCGTCGGCGGGGAAGTTCGGCGCCCAGACGCCGTACCAGCGCGGCGGCCCGTCGACGCTCGACGGCGTCCATCCGCGCGAAGGACTTCTCCTTCAGCACCCGCACGTCCGACGGCGTCAGCCGGGCCTGGTCGACCTCGTCCTCCCGGGCCTCCGACGGCCGGGCGCTCGGCGTGCTCGCCGAGTTCGAAGTGTCCCGGTCGACCTGCGGCGCGGTCGTCCGCGGTGCGGGCAGCGCGACGATGTCGCCGTCGGTCCCGGCGGTGAAGAACGCGCGGAACGCCGCGTCGTAGGCCGCGAACTGCTCGCGGCCGCCCACCAGCGTGATCCGTCCGGCCCAGTACAGGTCGCGCAACCGTACCCTTCCGATCTGGTGCAGGGCCGCGTACAGCGCGGTCGTCTGTCCGGGCCCGACCGGGACACCGTGCCTGCGCAGCTCCGCGGCGAACCCGGTGCAGGTCGTCGCCGTCACCTCGAACGGCGCCTCGGCCGCGGCTGTCACGACGCGCGGGGTACCAGGTCGTCGACGATCTCGGCGACCCGCTGCTGGTCGTCGACGTCCTTGACCAGCGCGCTGAGCGTGGCCACCGCGTCCTCGGGGGACAGTGTCTCGGCGCCGACCATGTGCAGCGCCCCGGCCCAGTCGATCCCCTCGCCGACCCCGGGCGGGCTGCCGAGCGAGAGCGCCCGGATCCGCTGCACGGCGTCGGCGACCTGCTTGGCCAGCGCGGCCGGGATGTGTGGGGCACGCACCCGCAGGATCTGGAACTCGCGTTCGGCGTCGGGGTGCCCGACCCAGTGGTACAGGCACCGGCGGCGCAGCGCGGAGTGCAGGTCCCGGGTGCGGTTCGAGGTAAGCACGACCAGCGGCGGCGAGGCCGTCGCGATCCGGCCGATCTCGGGGATCGTGACGGCGAAGTCGGACAGCAGCTCCAGCAGGAACGCCTCGAACTCGTCGTCGGCCCGGTCGATCTCGTCGATCAACAGCACCGCGCGGTCGCCGGCCTCCAGGGCCGTGAGCAAGGGCCGGGACAGCAGGTAGTCGCGCGTGAACACGTCGGCGGAGCCGGTCGACTCGTGCGCTCGGACGTCGATCAGCTGGCGCGCGTAGTGCCAGTCGTAGAGTGCCTGGGAGGCGTCGATGCCCTCGTAGCACTGCAACCGGACCAGGTCGCGGCCGAGCAGGTCGGCCAGTGCCTTGGCGATCTCGGTCTTGCCCACGCCGTTGGCGCCCTCCAGCAGCAACGGGCGGTTCAGGCCCAGCGCGAGGTAGGCCGCCATCGAGAGCGCCTCGTCGGCAAGGTAGCCGACCGATCCGAGTCCCTCGGAGAGCTCGGCCGGTGAACGGAAGGGGTGGGGCACGTCGGGTTCCTCCGCGCGGATGGATGGAGCCGGCCCGGCCCGGCGGCATCGCGCCGTGGCGGCGCTGCCGGGCCGGGCCGGACCGGGGGACGGCTACTCGTCGACGCGGGCGTTCTGCACGGTCTCGACGATGTCCGCCGGTTTGACGGGCAGCTGCTGGATGTGCATGCCGTACTCGGCCAGCGCATCGTCGATGGCCGAGGAGACCACGGACGGGGTGACCATCCGGCCGCCCTCGCCCCCGCCCTTGATCCCGAACTCGGTGTACGGCGACGGGGTCTCGACGTGCCCGATCCGGAACGGCGGCACCTCGTTCGCCGTGGGGACCAGGTAGTCCAGGAACGTCGAGGACTTGAACTGCCCCTCGGCGTCGTAGGCCAGCTCCTCGTACAGCGTGGAGCCGAGGCCCTGGGCCGCGCCGCCGGTGACGTGCCCGCCCAGGCTCTTGGGGTTCACCACGGTGCCGGCGTCGTGCACCGCCACGTAGTCGAGGAAGCTCGTCTGGCCGGTGTCCGGGTCGACCTCCATGACCGCGATGTGACAGGCGTGCCCCATGATCGGGTAGAAGACCCCGAGATCGGAGCGGTCCGCCGCCGGCAGCGTGGTGTATGGGTGGTCGTAGGTGTGGCTCTCCTCGAGACCGCTCGCCATCCCGGGGGGCAGGCTGAGCGCGAAGAAGTACGCCGACCCGGCCAGCTCGGGGATCCCGAGCGACCGCTCCGGCGCCCCGACGACCTGCACCCGGCCGTCCACGAGCTCCAGATCGTCGGCCGAGACCTCGAGGCTGTGCGCCGCGATGTCGATCAGCTTCTTCTTGAGCTTGCGCGATGCACCTCGGACCGCACCGGCCACCATCACCGTGAATCGGCTGCCCCCGGGGCCGGTGCCGGGCAGCGCCCGGGAGGTGTCGGCGTAGGAGACGTTGACGGTGTCCGGCTCGACGCCGAATTCTTCGGCCAGCACCGTGGTCGCGACCGTCTCCGGGCTGTTGCCCCACATCGCCTGGCAGTGCAGCTGCAGCTGGAACGCACCGGCCGGATCGATCGTGATCGTGGCGCTCTCCGGGCTGGAGGTGATCGGGAAGGCCGGCTCGTCGAACCAGAACCAGAACTCGGTCGAGGAGAACACCGACCGTTCCTGGGTGGTCGCGAGCCCGATCCCGATGTAGCGGCCCTCCTCCTCCCGCAGACGGGCCTTCTCCTTCCGCCAGTGCTCGAGGTCGATCATTCCGAGTGCCTTGTCGAGCACGGCGGGATAGTTGCCGCTGTCGTAGAGGTTCCCGCCCGGGATCTTGTAGGGGAACTCCTCGGGAAGAATGAAGTTGCGGCGCCGGATGTCCTCCGGTGCGAGACCGAGCTTCTTCGCCGCCTGGTCGACGAGCCTCTCCAGCACCCAGTTGTGCACCTCGGAGCCGAACCCGCGGTAGGCCCCCTGCTGGCACTTGTTGGTCAGGGCGGCGCGCAGCGCGTAGCGGGCGTTGCGGAACCGGTACGGCCCGGTCAGCTGGGAGAGTGCGTTCCCGTGGGTCCCCGTCCCGAACTGCAGGTAGGCGCCGTAGTCGTCGAGGACGTCGATGTCCAGGCCGGTGATCATCCCGTCCGCGGTGAGGCCCATCCGTGCCTCGTAGTACCGGTCCGAGGCGTGGTGGTCGGAGTTCATCAGGTGGTCGAGGCGGTCCTCGATGTAGGACACGGGCCGTCCGGTGCGCAGGGCCAGGAACGCGGTCAGCGTCGGCACCTTGTGCGCGGTGAACTTGCTGCCGAAGCTGCCGCCCGCGGCGACGGGCTGCATCTTGAGCTTGTTCGACGGGATCCTCAACGCCCCGGCGACCAGGAACTGCAGGTAGCTGAAGTTCAGTGAGTTGCAGTAGACCTCGAGCACGCCGTTGTTCCCGGGACGGGCGATCGCGCCGGAGGTCTCCATCGGCATTCCGGCCGAGCGGCCCCAGTGCAGGGTGTCGGAGACGACGAGGTCCGCCTCCTCCATCGCGGCGGCGATGTCGCCGAACTCGAACGTACGTTCGTAGGCGAGATTGCTGCCGTGCTCGTCGTGAAGCGGTGCGGCGCCGGGCTCCAGCGCCGCCTTCGGGTCGGATACCAGCGGGAGGTCGGAGAACTCCACATCGAGTGCGTCGACGCCGTCCTCGGCGATGTAGCGGCTCTCCGCCACGACGACCGCGACCGCCTCGCCGACGTAGCGGACCTTGTCGACAGCGATCGGATACTGCGCGATGGTCGGCGGGCCGAAGTTCATGCACGGGTTCATGTGCGCCTTGCAGTCCTCGCCGGTGAGGACGGCGACGACCCCCGGGATCCGCTCGGCGCTGCTGGTGTCGATCGAGTCGATCCGGGCGTGCGGGACCGGACTGCGCAGGATCGCGGCGTGCAGGAGGCCCTGCATCTTCATGTCGGCGATGTAGCCGCCCCGGCCGACGAGCAGGCGGGGGTCCTCGACCCGCTTGCGGTCGGCGCCGATGTACTTGTATCCGGCCGCGGGCCTGTCGGAGCTGCCCACGACGGGATCTTGTGTGGTGGTCACGCGCCGGCCTCCTTGCCGCCGAGCTTGCGGCTCGCGTTCTGGACCGCATTGACGATGTTCTGGTAGCCGGTGCAGCGGCACAGGATGCCGGATATCTCGTGCCGGACCTCGTCGTCGGTGCGAGCCTTGCCGTCCTCGATGATCTCCTTGCAGCGCAGCACCATCGCCGGGGTGCAGAAGCCGCACTGCAGGCCCTGCTCCTCGGCGAAGGCCTCCTGGATCGGGTGCAGTGCGTCCTGGTCGGCCGACAATGACTCCACGGTCTCGATCTCGTGCCCGCGAGCCTGCACCGCCAGCATCAGGCAGGAGCGGACGGACTCGCCGTCCAGCAGGATCGTGCAGCAGCCGCAGACACCGTGCTCGCAGCCGAGGTGCACGCTGACCAGGTCCAGGTCGTCGCGCAGGAAGTCGGCGAGCGTGGTGCGGGTCTCGACGGTGCGGCTCACCTCGCGACCGTTGACGCGCAGCGTGATCGTCCGGGTCTCGGCGTCGGCCGCGACTGCCCGGTGCTCGGTGGCGGTCACCGGTTCCCTCCGTTCCTGGCTTCCGTGGCCGCGGCCAGCACGGCACGTGAGACGACGGTCGCCGCGAGATGCTTGCGATAGTCCGACGTCGCATGGATGTCGTCGCCGGTGGTCACCGCCGCCTCGACGCGCTCGGCAGCGGACTCGATCGTGGCCGGGTCGACCGGCCGGCCGAGCAGCTCCTGTTCCACGTCGGTCGCACGCAGCGGGACCGACGCCACCCCGGCGACACCGACGGCGAGCCGCGTGAAGCGGCCGTCGCCGTCCACCTCGGCGATCACGCCGGCGGCGGCGAGTGCGAAGTCGCCGGCGCGGCGGGCGACCTCGACGAAGGCGGTACCTGCTCCGGCCGGGGTGACCGGGTAACGGACCGCGACGACGAGTTCGTCATCGGCGCAGGCGTTGGTCATGAAACCGTCGAAGAACGACGACGCCGGGATCTCCCGGCGGCCGTTCCGGCCCTGCAGCACGACGACGGCATCGGAGACGACGGCGGTGCAGGGCAGCTCGGCCGAGGCGTCGGCGTGCGCGAGGCTGCCGCCGACCGTTCCGCGGTGCCTGTTCTCGATGTGCCCGATGTGGGGCACGGCCCGGGCCAGCAGCGGCAGGGCCTCGCAGATGAGCGGGTCGGTCTCGAGAGCCGACTGGCGTACGCCGGCGCCGATCTCGACGACGTCGCCGTTGCGGGTGATCTGCTGCAGGTCCGTGACGCCGTTGATGTCGATCACGACGGAGGGCGCGGCGAGCCGCATGTTGAGCATCGGCATCAGGCTCTGGCCCCCGGCGAGGATCAGTGCGTCGGAACCGTGTCGTGCCTTGAGTGCGACCGCGTCCGCCAGCGTGTCGGGATCGCGGTACTGGAACCGTGGCGGCTTCATTGCCTGTCCGATCGTCGTTCGGTACACGACCAGCCGGTCGTGCGTGGTGGATGAGGGCGCGCCGGGGACCCGGCTGTCCCGGACGGTAATCGTGGCCACCACAGGTAGAACTGGCGCAACCCACAGTGCTGCCGTCATCGGCTGTGGCGAAATCCAGTATCGTTCGCTGGCGTGTCGGAGCGGACGGACGAAGGTCGGGCGTCATCGGGTGAGGCCGCCCGTGGTGATGAACTGCGGCGTTGGCTCGGCGGCGTCGGCCGGATCGCGAGCGCGGTGAACGCCAGCCTCTCCCTCCCGCATCTGCTGGATCTCATCGCCGAGACGGCCTGTCAGCTCACGGGTCACGAGGCGAGTGGCGTGCTGCTGGCCGACGACGACCGGCGGCAACTGGTGATCTGCGGCTCGCACGGACTGTCCGAGGAGTACGTGGCCGCCGTGAACGACCGCCACACCATCGCGCTGGGGTCCGGTCCGCTGGCGGACGGCCCGTCGACGCGCGCTTTCCTGGACCGCAGGCCGGTGCCGATTCCCGACATCCTGGCCGACGTGTCGTTCGAGCCGTGGGCGAGCCTCGCGAGCGGGTACGGGCACCGCTCGATCGCCGCCGTTCCGCTGCTGGTGGGCGGCGAGTCGGTCGGCACGCTCAACTGTTACCGGCGCGCCGTGCACGAGTACGGGCCGGACGAGCTGTCGCTGCTGGCCACGCTGGCCAACCAGGCGGCCAGCGCCCTGCAGAGCGCTCGGCTGATCACCTCGCTGACCGAGCAACGGCGCATGCTCGAGCAGGCCGAGGACATCCACCGCGAGTTCACCGCGGTCGCCCTGCGGGGCGGCGGAGTGCAAGGGGTCGCCGAAGCGCTGGCCCGGCTACTCGGCCGGCCGGTCGTGGTCACCGACCGGAACGGCGCGGTCGTGGCCGACGCCCGCGCTGGGCGACGGGCACTGGACGGGCCCTTCCCTGCGCAGGCATCGCCGTCGGCGTCCGGGATCACCCAGCACGACGATCCGGAGCGGGTGCTCGCACCGGTGCTGCTCGGGGAAGATGTGATCGCGCAGCTGTGGCTCCCCGGCAGGGTCGGCGGCCTCGGCGAACTGGAGCGCCGGGCGATCGAGCACGCGGCCGTCGTCTGCGCGCTGGAGTTCCTCCGCCGCCGGACCGCCGTGGACGTGGAGTGGCGACTCCGGGGCGAGTTGCTGACCGACCTGCTGGCAGGCATCGACGCCGAGTCGATCGCGGCCCGGGCCGCGCCGCTGGGACACGACCTGAACTCCCCACACACCGTCCTCGTCGCCGCGCCGGACGCAGGCACCGACACCGTCCGGGCGCTCCTGGGCGTCGCGCAGTCCATAGCGGACCGCTGCGAGCCCCGGCCCCTCGTGACCTCGTCGGGAGGCCACATCGTCGTGCTGTGGCCCGGGACCACCGGCGGGCCGTCGGCGGCCGAGGCCGCCGAACTGATCCGGGTCTCGGCGCGTCGTGCGTTCGACGGCGGCACTGCGACGGTCGTCGTTGGGCACCGGCGTGAGCGGGCGGCGGAGCTGCCCCCGGCCGTCCGGACGGCGCGCGGGGCGCTGAACCTCGCGCTGCTCCGCGGTCAGGACCGGACCGTCTCCCTGCCGGAGCTGGGTGTCTACGGGCTGTTGCTCCAGCTCGACGACCCCGAGGAGCTGCGCCGCTTCGCGCAGCACGTGCTGGCACCGCTGCGCGAGCACGACGACCGCCGGGGTGCGCAGCTGGTGCAGACGATCCGGGCATACCTCGACCGGGGCGCGAGCGTCGCGCGCACGGCCGAGGACCTCTACGTCCACCCCAACACGATCAGCCTGCGCCTCAAACGGATCGAGGAGCTGACCGGGATGGTGCTGGCGCGTTCGGAATCCCTGCTCCACTTCACGGTGGCCCTCATGGCCTCCGACGTCCTCGGTGCCGACCGGGAGCCCGTCACCTGAGAGGCGTCGCCCTGCAGCCACTGGGGAAATCCCCAAGGGATCCGTTTCTCGCTGTGTTCTCACACAGCGAGGAACGGGGCGTGGCTTGTCAGGCTGGGTCGGTCGCACCACGTCAGGGAGGACTGGCCGTGAATCAGTACACCGGCTTGCGCGCCGTTGTGGTCGGGGGCTCGATCGGTGGCCTCACCAGTGCGCTGCTGCTGCGCCGACTCGGCTTCTCGGTCGACGTCGTCGAGCGAACACCCGAGCAGCTGGACCACCGCGGTGGCGGCATCGTGCTGCAGCCGATCACCATGAAGTGGTTCCACGAGCACAGCGCGCACCGCATCGAGGACCTCAGCACCCGTTCGAGCAAGCTGCGCTACATCGGTGCCCGCAACGAGATCGTGTTCGAGGAACCCGCCCAGTGGCGGTACACCTCGTGGGGCTCCGTCTACCGCGCGTTGCTGGCCGACTTCGGAACCGAGCACTACCACCTGGGCGAGTTCTGCGCCGGTTTCGACCAGGACGCCGACGGGGTCGACCTGCGCTTCGTCTCGGGCCGCCGGGAGCGCGCCGACCTGGTGGTGTTCGCCGACGGCATCACCTCCACCGGCCGCCGGCGGATGTTCCCCGACCTGGAGCGCGAGTACTCCGGCTACGTCGGCTGGCGCGGCACCGTCCGCGAGGACCGGGTCAGCTCCGGGACCCGCGCGCTCCTCGACGACGCCCTGAACTACAACGTCGCTGACCACAGCCACATCGTGCTCTACACGATCCCCGGCATGGACGGCGAGCTCACCGAGGGCAGGCGGCTGATCAACTACGTCTGGTACCGCAACGTGGCGCCGGGCCGCGAGCTGCACGAGCTCACCACCGACACCCGCGGGTTCGAGTGCCCGGTCTCGATCCATCCGGGGACGGTCCAGCAGCGCTACGTCGACGAGCTGCGGGAGGCCGCCGTCCGCGATCTGGCTCCCGGGCCGGCCGAGGTCGTCACCCGGACCGATGAGCCCTACATCCAGGTCGTGTTCGACACCCGGATCCCGGGCATGGTCGACGGGCGGGTCGCGATCATCGGGGACGCGGCGTTCGCCGCCCGCCCGCACGCGGCCGCGGGCTCGGCGAAGGCCGCCGCTGACGCGTGGAAGCTCTACGAGCACCTCGGCGCGGCGACCGACGTCCGGGACGCCCTCGAGCAGTGGGAACCGGGCCGGCTCGAGCTCGGCAACCAGCTGATCGACCGAGTGGCCGCGATGGGCGCCCGCTCGCAGTTCACCAACACCTGGACCCCGGGCGACCCGGAGCTCCGCTTCGGGCTCTACGCCCCGGGCGTCTGAGAACGGACCACACATGATCCTGCAGAACAGCTTCGTCATCGACGTCCCCGTCGAGGATGCATGGAAGGCGTTGAACGACCCGGAGCTCGTCGCTCCCTGCTTCCCCGGCGCCGCTCTGACCGAGTTCACCGGGGACACCTTCGCGGGCATCGTGAAGGTCAAGCTCGGTCCGATCTCGCTGACCTACAAGGGCGAGGGCGTCTACGTCGAGCGCGACGACGCCGCACGGCGGGTCCTCATCTCCGCGACCGGCCGCGACTCCCGTGGGAACGGAACGGCCAAGGCCCAGGTCACCGGCACGGTCTCGGAGGCAGGCCCCGGACGCAGCGAGGTTCGGATGACGACGGACATGGCCGTCACCGGCAGGCCGGCCCAGTTCGGCCGCGGCGTGATCTCGGATGTCGCCGACAAGATGATCGGGCAGTTCGCGACGTGCCTCGCGACCACCCTCGCGCAGGACGACGCTCCCGCTGCACCCGGACCGGGCCCGGCGACCGCGCCGGCTTCTGGGATCTCCGCTCGTCCCGTACAGCCCGCATCCTCGGCGACATCGCAGGAAGCACTCGACGTCGGTGACCTGCTGTCGTCGATGGCTCCGGCCTGGATCCGGAGATGGGGTCCGGCCGTCGGCGTCGCAGTCCTCCTCGCACTCGTGGTGGGCCTGGCCCGCCGCCGCAGCTGACACGAACCGGCACGGACCGCTGGACGGATCTCCTCCAGAACATCGCCGGATCAACGGGCCGATGCCGGAAAGGCTCCGTGTACGGGAGTGGATCGAGGGAGCCGATGGCGAGCGGGGCGACGAGGTCGAGCACGCACTCCGGACGATCGAGGGCTGCGTACTCCCTCATGGCAGGTGTCTTGTTGCTGATGATGCTGGGTGGGACCATCCCGGCTCCGCTGTACGGGCTGTACCGGCAACAGATCGGTTTCGGCGAGTTGACGATCACCATCGTGTTCGCCGCCTACGCCGGGGGGACGCTCCTCGCCCTGTTGTTCCTCGGCGGCATCAGTGACCACATCGGACGAAAGAAGGTTCTGGCCGGCACGGTCGTCGTGGCCGCTGCCAGTACGGTGGTGTTCCTCGTCGCATCCGCGGTGCCGCTCCTGATCGTGGCCCGGGTGCTGAGCGGTATCGCGGTCGGCCTCGCCACCGGAACCGCCACCGCCGCCATCGCCGAGCTCCATCCTCGCGGGGATCAAGATGCTGCCGCCGTCGTCGCGTCGGGCGCCAATCTGACCGGTCTGGGCCTGGGGCCGCTGCTGGCGGGTGCGCTCGCCCAGTACGTCCCGGGGCCCACGACGACCGTGTTCTGGGTCTATCTCGGCCTGCTGCTCCTGGCCGCCTGTGCGCTCGTGGTGGTACCGGAGACGGCCGTCGGGCGGGACGGGGTCGTCGTGCTCACACCGGACGTCGGGGTTCCCGCAGACCTGCGGTCGGTGATGGCCGGAGCCGCCCTCGGGATCTTCGCCGCGTTCACGCTCCTCGGTCTCTTCAGCAGCCTGACACCGACATTCCTGACAGACGGATTCGGGGTCCGGAATCTGGCGGTCGTCGGTGCGGTGTCGTTCCTGATCTTCGCTGCAGGTGCGATCGGCCAGGCGGTCTCTGCTCGGCTGCCCAGCAGGCGTTCGGCGGCGACGGGACTCGTGCTGCTGCTACTCGGCCTGGCCGCACTGGACTCCGCGCTCGTCATCACGGCGCTCTGGCTGTTCCTGCTGGCCACCGTCGCCAGCGGTGTCGCGATCGGCTTCATCTTCCGCGGCGGTCTGGCCGAGCTCAATCGCCTCGTTTCCGCCGACCGCCGCGCAGCCGTGGTCTCCGCCTTCTTCCTCGCCGGCTACCTGGGCATGTCGGTCCCGGTCGTCGTCATCGGCGTCGGCTCCGAGCTCACGGGCACGGTCACGAGCACGCTCCTCGTGTCCGCGCTGCTGGCGGTGGTCATCGTGGTGGCTCTCGGCGTGGTGCTGCGGACCTTCGGAGCGCGTACTCGACCGGTGCGTCCCCGCGCACCGTCGGACGGTCGGGCGTTCCCCGCTGACGACAGCGGGACCGAACCCGAGCGTCCGGGCCGCTGACCCGCCGACGACCCGGAGCGCGGACACGGTCTCGCGGCCGGGATCTCGTGCCGCACCGGCCGGTGGCCGTTGCGTCGCGACACCGGAGCCGTAGGCTCGGCCGGGTGCCGACCTCGGACGCCCGGTGAGCGGGCTCTTCGCACTGCTGGACGACGTGGCCGCCCTCGTCCGGCTGACCGCGTCGTCGCTGGACGACGTCGCGGGCGCCGCCGGGCGGGCCGGCACGAAGGCCGCCGGGGTGGTCGTCGACGACGCCGCCGTGACGCCCCGCTACGTGCAGGGCCTGCGCCCGGAGCGGGAGCTGTCGATCATCTGGCGGATCGCCAAGGGATCGCTGCGGAACAAGCTCCTGATCATCCTGCCGGTGGCGCTGCTGCTGAGCCAGTTCGCGCCGTGGCTGCTCACCCCGATCCTGATGCTCGGCGGGCTCTACCTCTGCTACGAGGGCGCGGAGAAGATCTGGGAGAAGCTGTCCGGCCACGAACCCGATCCGGAGGCCAAGGACGAGGCCGCCGCGGCCGATCCGGAGGGCCACGAGCGGAGCGTCGTCTCCGGCGCGGTGCGCACCGACTTCATCCTCTCCGCCGAGATCATGGTGATCGCGCTCAACGAGGTCGCCGCCGAGGGGTTCGTGTCCCGCGCCGTGATCCTCGCGGTGGTCGCGGTCGCGATCACCGTGCTGGTCTACGGCGTCGTCGCGCTGATCGTGAAGATGGACGACGCCGGCCTCGCGCTGGCCGCGCGGGACGCCGGAGCGGTCAGCGCGCTGGGCCGCGGGCTGGTCCGGGCGATGCCGATCGTGCTGTCGGTGCTGTCGGTGGTCGGCATCGCGGCGATGCTGTGGGTCGGCGGGCACATCCTGCTGGTCGGCGCGGACGAGCTGGGCCTGCACGCGCCCTACGCGCTGGTGCACCACGTCGAGCTGCTGGTGCACGACGCGACCGGGGCGCTCGGCGGGTTCCTCGGCTGGCTCACCAACACGGTCGGCTCGGCGATCGTCGGTGCCGTGGTGGGCGCGCTCGTGGTGGCCGTGGCGCACCTGGTGCCGAGGCGGAGGGCGGCCGGCACCGGCGACCACGGCCACGGCCACGGCCACGACAGCCAGGACGGTCAGGACCCGGCGGACGCCAGCAGGTAGCGCCGCCAGCCGCCGTGCTCGGTGATGTCGGCGCCGTCCGCCCCCGCGTCGGCGGCGCAGCCGAACCCGACCACCCAGCGGCCGTCGGACAGCTCGACCTTCCCCAGCGACATCGGTGACGGCAGCCCGGCCAGGAACCGGCCGAGCCCGGCGGCCGGGAGGTCCCACAGCTCGCCCGCGATCGGCGCGCCCCGGCCCGGCCCGCAGCGGACCAGGCCGGGTTTCGCGGGCACCGAGGCGAGCGCGACCAGCCGGTAGGCGTCGGAGGTGGTGACCTCGCCGCGGAACCGGGCGCCGAGCACCCGCAGCTGCGGGTTGAGCGGCTCGCCGCGCAGGTGCGCGCCGACCACCAGCACGGTGCAGACGTCCACGGTCAGCAGCGGCCCCGGCGCGCCGCCGGTGATCAGCGCCGCGACGTCCAGCGCGACGTGGTCGTGCATGCTCGGGGACAGCACCGTCACCCCGAACGGCCCGCCGTCGGCGCAGCCGGCGGGCACCGCGACCGCCGGCATGTCGAGCAGGTTGGCGAAGTTGGTGTAGGTCCCGAGCCGCCGGTTGACCCCGACCGGGTCGGCGCCGACCTCGGCCAGGGTGGGGTGCTCGGTGGTGGTGGGCAGCAGCAGCGCCGCGCTGCCGTCGAGCAGGTGACGGGCGTACCTGCGGGCGCGGGCGACCCGGTCCAGGTCGGCCGCGAAGTCGTGCGCCCGCGGCTCGGCGGCGGCCCGCACGATCCCGGCGACCACCGGATCGGCCCCGGCCGGGCGGCCGTCGAGGAAGCCGCCGACCGCGGTGTACCGCTCGGCGACCAGCGCGCCGTCGTAGAGCAGGGTCGCGGCGTCGAGCAGCACCGACACGTCGGCCTCGACGGTGTCCGCGCCGCGGGCGCGCAGCCCGGCGACGGCCCTGGCGAACGCCCGCCGGTAGCCGGCGGTGAGCGCGGCCAGGTCGGCCGCCCGCGGGACGACGACGCGGGGCCGGTCCGGCGCGGCGAGCGGTAGGTCGGCGGGCCAGACCCGGCTGCGCGGGTCCGCCGGGTCGAAGCCGCTGAGCACCGCCATCGCCCGCCGGGCGGTGCGCAGGTCGGCGGCGAGCACGGAGACGCAGTCGTAGTCGGCGCAGGCGGGCACCACCCCGGTGGAGGGCACCACGCCGGGCGTCGCCTTCACCCCGACGATGCCCTGGAAGGCGGCCGGGACCCGGCCGGACCCGGCGGTGTCGGTGCCGAGCGCCAGATCGGCCAGCCCGAGCCCGACCGCGACCGCCGACCCGGACGACGAGCCGCCGGAGATCCGGTCCGGGTCCCAGGAGCAGCGGACCGCGCCGTACGGGCTGCGGGTGCCGACCAGGCCGGTCGCGAACTGGTCCAGGTTGGTCTTGCCGACGATCACCGCACCGGCCGCGCGCAGCCGGGCGACCGCCGTCGCGTCGGTGTGCGGGAGGTAGGCGTACTCCGGGCAGGCCGCCGTGGTGCGCACCCCGGCGACGTCGATGTTGTCCTTCACCGCGGTCAGCAGCCCGGCCAGCGGCAGCTGCTCGCCGGCGGCCAGCCTGCGCTGCACGGCCGCGGCGTCGGCGAGCACGTCGCGCTCCGGCCGCAGCGTGATCCACACCTCCGGCCGGTCCGCCGCGGCGATCCGCCGGTAGGCCTCGCGGACCCGCTCGACCGGCGGGAGCCCCCGCTCGATCCCGGCGGCGACGTGGCTGTCGGTCATGCTGCCCTTTCCCCGATCACGGCCAGCGAATGGCCGCTGCCCACCTGGTCGCCCGGCGCGACGTGCACCGACAGGACGGTGCCGCTGACCGGGGCCGGGACGTCCATCTCCAGCTTCATCGCCTCCAGGGTGAGCAGCGGCTCGCCCTCGGTGACCCGGTCGCCCGCGGTGACGTGCATCCGCCACACCCCGGCCGCCATCGGCGCCTCGACCACCCGCGCGCCGGGCGGGACGTCGATCCCGGCGGTGGCCCGCGGTGCGGCTGCGGGGGTTCCGGTGGCGACCCGGCCGAGCTCGCCGGAGGCCCGCCAGGCGTCCCGCTCGGCGGCGAAGGCCGCGGCCCGGCGCCGCTCGAACGCCGCGATGGAGCCGGCGTTGCGGGCCAGGAACGCGCGGTGCGCGGCGAGGGTGAACTCGCCGTGCCCGATCTCCGGCTGGAACCGGCCGGCCGCGAACGCGGTCCGCTGCTCGGCGAGCTCGTCCGGGGTGACCGGGTACCAGCGGATCCGGTCGAAGAACCGGAGCAGCCACGGCACGCCGTCCTCGAACGGCGGCCGCTGCCGGTAGCCGGACCAGATCGGCACGGTCCGGCCGACGAGCTGGTAGCCGCCCGGCGACTCCATGCCGTAGACGCACAGGTAGGAGCCGCCGAGCCCGACGGTGTCGGCGGCGGTCCAGGTCCGGGCCGGGTTGTACTTGGTGGTGACCAGCCGGTGTCGCGGGTCGACCGGGACGGCCAGCGGCGCGCCGAGGTAGACGTCGCCCAGGCCGAGCACCAGGTACTCGGCGTCGAACATGATCCGCTCGACGTCGTCCGGCCGGTCCAGGCCGTTGATCCGGCGGACGAACTCGATGTTCGACGGCAGCCACGGCGCGTCCGGCCGGACGCCGGCCGAGTACCGCTCGATCGCGGTCCGGACGACCGGGTCGTCGAACGACAGCGGCAGCCGGATGGTGCGGCTCGGCACGGCGAGCTCGTCGGTGGCGGGCAGCCCGTCCTCGATCGCGGCGAGCAGCCCGGCGAGCCGGCGCACCGGCAGCACGTCCGGATCGACGTGCACGTGCAGCGACCGGACGCCGGGGGTGAGATCGACCAGCCCGGCCGGGGCGTGCTCGCGCAGCGCGGCGGCCAGCGCGTGCACCCGCAGCCGCAGCCCGAGATCGAGCACCTGCTCGCCGTACTCGACGAGCAGGTTGTCGTCGCCGCCGCGCCGGTAGGCCACCGCCGGGGCGTCCGGACCGGCCGGCCGGCGGGCGAGCACGCCGTCGTCGCCGTCCGGGCCGGTGCGCAGCCCGGCCGGCAGCCGGGCGCGGGACCGGACGCCGTCCTCGGCGCGGATCCGGCCGGCCGCGGCCGTGCCGACCGGCACGAACCGGACGGTGTCGCCGGGCCGGATCTGGCCGAGCTTCCAGCGGTGCCCGCTGACCACGGTGAGCGGGCAGGCGAACCCACCCAGGCTGGGTCCGTCCGGGCCGAGCAGGATCGGGGTGTCCCCGGAGACGTTGAGCGCGCCGACGCTGTAGGCGTTGTCGTGCAGGTTCGACGGGTGCAGCCCGGCGTCGGCGCCGTCGGGCCGGGCCCAGCGCGGGCGCGGCCCGGACAGCCGGATGCCGGTCCGGTTGGCGTGGCTCTGCACGGTCCACGCGGTGCCGTAGAACTGCCGCATGTCGTCCGGGGTGAAGTAGTCCGGCGCCGGCTGCGGGCCCTCGGTGACCGCGAGCTCCCACTCGTGGCCGATCTCCGGCCGGGTCCCGGCCGGAGCGGGCTCGCCCGCCGGGCAGCTGCCGGGTGCCAGCACGTCGCCGGTGGCGAGCGCGCGGCCGGTGTACCCGCCGAACCCGCCGAGGGTGAAGGTGGACGCGCTGCCCTGGAACGACGGCACGTCCAGCCCGCCGGCGAGCGCGACGTAGGTGCGCAGGCCGGCGCCGGTCGGGGCGCCGACGTCGAGCAGGCCCCCGGCGGGCACGTCCACCCCGGTCCACATCGGGACCGGATCGCCGTCGACGGTGACCGGGGCGCCGGCGCCGGTGACGCACACCCGGCCGGGCCGGGTGAACCGCAGCGCCGGCCCGGTCAGCGTCGCCTCCAGCGCCGGCGTGCCGTCGGGATTGCCGAGGCACCGGTTGGCCAGCCGGAACGAGAGGTCGTCCATCGGCCCGGACGGCGGGATCCCGACCTCCCACAGCCCGGTGCGGCCGGGCAGGTCCTGCACGGTGGTCATGGTGCCGCCGCGGAGCACGTCGATCCGGGCGGCCGATCCGCCGGGACCGGCGGCCAGCGTCGCGGTGGTGTGCCGGGCCCGGCGCACCGCCGGTTCCCGCACGGCGGCCCGCAGCTGGTCGAGGTTGGTGCACACGCCGTCGACCGCGGTCGCGTCCAGGGCGGCGCCGAGCGCGTCGAGCGCGGCCGCCCGGGTCGGCCGGTGCGCGACGACCTTGGCCAGCATCGGGTCGTAGTGGTGGCCGACCACGGTGCCGGTCTCCACCCAGCCGTCCACCCGCACGCCCGGCCCGAACGCGACCCGGGTGAGCAGCCCGGACGACGGCCGGTGGTCCCGCGCCGGGTCCTCCGCACAGATCCGCGCCTCCACGGCCACCCCGGTCACCGGCGGCCCGGTGTCCGGGACGCCGTCGAGCAGGTCGTGCTCGCCGCGGGCCAGCCGCAGCATCCAGCCGACCAGGTCGATCCCGGTGACCAGCTCGGTGACCGGGTGCTCCACCTGGAGCCGGGTGTTCACCTCCAGGAACGAGGCGGTGCACCGGTCGGCGTCGTAGACGAACTCGACGGTCCCGGCCGAGCGGTAGGCGACCGACCGGGCCAGCGCCCTGGCCGTCGCGGTGACCGTCGCTGCCACCGCGGGCGGCAGATCGGGCGCCGGTGCCTCCTCGACCACCTTCTGGTGCCGCCGCTGCAGCGTGCAGTCCCGGGTGCCCAGGCTGACCACCCGGCCCGCGCCGTCGCCGAACAGCTGGACCTCGACGTGCCGGGCCCGGGTCACGTAGCGCTCGCAGAACACCCCGGACGAGCCGAACTGGGCGGCCGCGGTGCGGGTCACCGAGGCGAACGCGGCGGGCACCTCGTCCGGCCGGTGGCAGACCCGCATGCCGATCCCGCCGCCGCCGCCGACCGCCTTCAGCACCACCGGGTACCCGATCCCGGCGGCCGCCGCGACCGCCTCGGCCGCGGAACCGAGCAGCCCGGACCCGGGCTGTACCGGCACCCCGGCGGCGCGGGCCGCGGTGCGGGCCGCGTGCTTGTCGCCGAAGGCCCGCAGCTGCCCGGGGGTGGGGCCGACGAACCGCAGCCCGGCCCGCTCGCAGGACTCGGCGAACCCGGCGTTCTCGGCGAGGAAGCCGTACCCGGGATGCACGGCGCCGGCTCCGGTGGCGGTGGCCGCGCCGAGCACGGCGTCGGCCCGCAGGTAGGACTCCGCGGGCGGCGCCGGGCCGAGCCGCACCGCGTGATCGGCCTCCAGCACGTGCAGCGCGTCGGAGTCGGCGTCGGAGTACACGGCGACCGTGCGCAGGCCGAGCCCGCGGGCGGAGCGGATGATCCGGCGGGCGATCTCGCCGCGGTTGGCGACCAGCAGGGTGTCGAACACGGGACTCCAGGTCAGGATCGGGGTCAGGGCCGTGGCGGCAGGCCCGACTCCCGGGCGTTCATCGCGACCAGCGCCCGGGTGGCCCGCTCGACGACGATCTCCAGCGAGGCGCCGATGTGCTCGTGCAGCAGCCGGTGCGCGGTCTCCAGCCTGCCGTCCAGCACCCGCTCGACGATCTCGATGTGCTCGTCGATGGAGGTCTCGATGCGGCCGGGGATGATGAAGTCGTACATCCGGACCCGGCGGATCCGGCTGTTCACGTCGGTCAGCACGGCGACCAGCTCGGCGTTGCCGGACGCCGACAGCAGCGCCGCGTGGTACCGCTCGTCGGCGAGCACGAACTCCGGCGCCGGCTGGGGCGGGGCGGCCCGCAGGTCGTGCCAGTACGCCAGCTCGGTCTCCAGCGCCCCGGTGTCGTGCCGGACGCCCGGGTTCTCGATGCACCGGGCGATGCCGCGCAGCTCGACCGCGATCCGCACCTCGTAGAGGTCGCGGACCCGGGACACGCTGGGCACGACCACCGAGTAGCCGTACTCCTCCCGGTTCAGCAGGCCGTCGGCGAGCAGCCGGGTCACCGCGTCCCGGACCGGGGTCCGGGACATCCCGTACCGCTTCGCCAGCTTCGGCTCGGTGAGCCGCTCGCCGGCCGGGAAATCGCCGTTCAGGACGGCGTCGCGGATGGCGACGTAGACCTGCTCGCGCAACGGCGGCGGCTGCTCCCCGCCCGGGATCACCGCGGCCGACGACATGACCGTGCTCTGCTCGTCCACGGGTCCATGGTTCCGGGTCGGGCCGCCACGGTGCTGGTTCCCGGCCTGCTGGTTCCCGGCCTGCTGGTTCCCGGCCTGCCGGTCCCCGCCCCGCAGCCCTCCATCGTCAGATCGCCATCGCCGACCGCACGTCGACGGCCGCTGCGCCGCCGCCCGCGCCGGACGCCCGCACCCGGCCCGAGGCCAGCACGTAGTAGCCGCCCGCGACGTCCAGCGCGAAGCCGACGTGCTGTTCGACCAGCAGCACCGACAGCCCGCCGCGCCGGGTGAGATCGACGATGGTGCGCTCGATCTCGGTGACCACCGAGGGCTGGATGCCCTCGGTGGGCTCGTCCAGGATCAGCAGCCGCGGCTCGGTGATCAGCGCGCGGGCGATGGCGAGCTGCTGGCGCTGCCCGCCGGACAGCAGGCCCGCGGCCCGGCCGAGCAGCTCGCGCAGCGCCGGGAACAGGTCCAGCGACTCGTCGATCAGCGCCCGGCCGCGGCGCCGGCCGTCCGCGACGACCTGCAGGTTCTCCCAGGTGGTCAGCTGCCCGAACGACTGCTGGCCCTGCGGCACGTAGGCGAGCCCGCGGGCCACCCGCCGGTTCGGCGGGAGCGCGGTGACGTCCTCGCCGTCGAGCAGCACCCGGCCGGCCGAGGCCGGCAGCAGCCCGGCGGCCGCGCGCAGCAGGGTGGTCTTGCCGGCGCCGTTGTGCCCGAGCACCGAGGTGACGCCGTCGGCGGGCACCTCGACGGTCACGCCGTGCACGACCGTCGTCCGGCCGTAGGCGACGTCGACGCCGTCGACGAGCAGCATCGGCCCACTCATCCGGCCACCTCCGCACCGAGCACGATCGCGGCCTCCTCGGCGGTGTGGTGCCCGGGCCCGAGGTAGACCTCCTGCACCTTCGGGTCGGCCTGCACCTGCGCGACCGTGCCCTCGGAGAGCACCCGGCCGGCGTGCAGCACGGTCACCGACCGGGCGAAGGACCGCATGAAGTCCATGTCGTGCTCGACGACGACGACCGTGTGGTCGCCGCTGATCCGCTGCAGCAGCCGGCCGGTCTCGTCCTTCTCCTCCGCGCTCATCCCGGCGACCGGTTCGTCGAGCATCAGCAGCCGGGCGTCCTGCACGAGCAGCATCCCGATCTCCAGCCACTGCTTCTGGCCGTGCGCCAGGGTCCCCGCGGGGGCGTCGGCCAGCGCGGTCAGCCCGACCGTCTCCAGCGCCTCGGTCACCACCGCCGGGGTGCTGCGCCTGCGGCGCAGCAGCGTCCACGGGGAGCGGCCGGCGCCGGCCGCGATGTCCAGGTTCTGCAGCACGGTGAGCTGCTCGAACACGGTCGCCGTCTGGAAGGTGCGGCCGATCCCGAGCCGGGCGACCGCGTGCACCTTGCGCCCGAGCAGGTCGGCCCCGGCGAACCGGGCGGTGCCGGTGGCGGGCACCAGGCCGGAGACGGCGTCGATCAGGGTGGTCTTGCCGGCGCCGTTCGGCCCGATCAGGAACCGCAGGTCGCCCGCCCCGACGGTGAGGTCGACGTGATCGACCGCGACGAAGCCGTCGAAGGTCACGGTGAGATCGGTCAGTTCGAGGTCGTCGGTCATCGCTGGGCCCCTCCGGCCGGTTCGGGTACGGATCGGTCCGCCGGTCCGTCGTCCGCGGGCGGTCCGGCGCGGCGGCGCCGGCGCAGCGTCACCAGCGAGGCGATGCCGCCCGGCAGGAACGCGACGACGAGCATGAACATCAGGCCCTGGACGTAGGTCCAGCCGGACGGGAACTGCTCGGACAGCGACGACGCCGCCCAGGCCACCGCGATCGCGCCGAGCGCGGGCCCGGCGAGGGTGGTGCGGCCGCCGATCGCGACGCCGATGAGCAGCCCGATCGACGGGACGACGCCGACGTCGTTCGGCGAGATGATCCCGACGATCGGGACGAACAGCGCCCCGCCGATGCCGGCCATCAGGGCGGCGACGGCGAACGCGACGGTCTTCACCGTCGCCGGGTCGTAGCCGAGGAAGCGGACCCGCTCCTCGGAGTCGCGGCAGGCGACCAGCAGCTCGCCGTACCGGCTGACCATCAGCTGGCGGGCGACCAGCAGCATCGCGAGCAGCACGCCGGCCGCGATGAAGTAGAGCATCAGCCGGTTCGCCGGGTCCCGCAGCGAGAACCCGAAGAAGCCGCGGAAGTTGTTCAGCCCGGTCGAGCCGCCGGTGGTGGCCGGGTTGCCGACGAGCAGGATCGCGAACGCGGCGGCCAGCGCCTGGGACAGGATCGCGAAGTAGGCGCCGCGCACCCGGCGCCGGAACGTCGCCAGGCCGAGCACGGTCGCCAGCAGCGCGGGCAGCACCAGGATCGCGACGACGGTGACGGCGCCGGAGCGGAACGGCTCCCACCACCACGGGACGCCGTCCGAGGAGATCAGCGTCATGAAGTCGGGGGCCCCGCCGGGCCCGGCGTCGGCGAGCTTGAGGTGCATCGCCATCAGGTAGGCGCCGATGCCGAAGAACACCCCCTGGCCCAGGGTGAGCATGCCGCCGCGGCCCCAGGCCAGGCCGATGCCGACGGCGACCATGGCGTAGCAGAGGTACTTGCCGAGCAGGTTCAGCCGGAAGTCGGACAGCACCAGCGGGGCGACGGCGAACAGGACGACCGCCGCGGCCAGGAACCCGAGCCCGACCGCGTAGCGGCTCCGCAGCAGTGTGGTCACACCAGACTCCTCGTCCGCAGCGCGAAGATCCCCTGTGGGCGGAACTGCAGGAAGGCGACGACGAGCGCGAGCACCAGCACCTTCGCGATCGACGCCGAGGTCGTGTACTCGATCCAGGACTGGGCGACGCCGAGCGAGAAGGCGGCGATGATGGCGCCCTTGAGCTGGCCGAGCCCGCCGACGATGACGACCAGGAAGGCGTCGACGATGTAGCTGCTGCCCAGGTTCGGCGAGATCGACCCCATCAGGGTGAGCGCGACGCCGGCGACCCCGGCCAGGCCGGAGCCGATGAAGAAGGTCAGCATGTCGGTGCGGCGGGTGGAGATGCCGGAGGACTCGGCGAGCTGCCGGTTCTGCACGGTCGCCCGGATCCGGCGGCCGAGCGAGGTGTAGCGCAGCAGCAGCACCACCGCGGTGACCGACAGGACCGCGAGCACCAGGATGAACAGCCGGGACCGCGGGAAGGAGAAGCCGAGGATCTGCACCGGCCCGGCCAGCCAGGCGGGCGCCGCGACGTCCACCCCGGCGGTGCCGAAGATGTCCCGGGCGAGCTGCTGCAGGACCAGCGCCACGCCCCAGGTCACCAGCAGGGTGTCCAGCGGCCGGTGGTACATGCGGCGCAGCAGGGTCAGCTCCAGCACCACGCCGAGCAGGCCGCCGATGACGAACGCCAGCGGCAGCGACGCCAGCAGCGAGAGCCCGGCCGCGCCGAGCGCCTGCTGGACGACGAACGCGGTGTAGGCGCCGGCCATGATGAACTCACCGTGCGCCATGTTGATGACGCCCATCTGACCGAACGTCAGGGCCAGACCCAGTGCCGCGAGCAGCAGGATCGAGCCGACGGACAGGCCGTTGAAGACCTGTGTGACGAGGGTTTCCATGCGTCCTCCGGAGGACCGGCGGCGATGGCCCGGCGCGCCGTCGCGGCGCGCCGGGCCACCCGCCCGGGATGGTCGGGCGGTGCGGATCAGCCGGCGAGCCCGCTCGCCCAGGGGTAGGACTCCAGGTACGGGTCCGGCTCGATCGGCTCACCGGAGGACCACTCGGTGTAGATCAGGCCGTCCGGCCCGATCTTGCCGATCAGCGCGGTCTTGGCGATGTGGTGGTTGTCGCCGTTGACGGTGACGGTGCCCTCGGGGGCGTCGAAGGTGACGCCGTCGGCGGCCGCCTGCACGTCCGGCACGGCGAACGAGTCGGCCTTCTCGACCATCGCCTTCCAGAGGTACAGCGAGGTGTAGGCGGCCTCCATCGGGTCGGAGGTGACCTTGTCGTCGCCGTAGCGCGCCTTGAAGGCGGCGACGAACTCGGCGTTCTCCGGGCTGTCGATGGTCTGGTAGTAGTTCCAGGCCACCGGCTGGCCGACGATGTTGTCGACGCCGATGCCGCCGACCTCCTCCTCGGCGATCGACACGCTCAGCACCGGCATCGTGTCCGGGGTCAGGCCGAGGCTCTTGTACTCCTTGAAGAACGCCACGTTGGAGTCGCCGTTGAGGGTGTTGAACACGGCGTCGGCGCCCGCGTCGCGGACCTTGGAGACGATCGTGGAGAAGTCGGTGTGCCCGAGCGGGGCGTACTCCTCGCCCAGGATCTCGATGCCGTTCGCCTCGGCGTACGCCTTGATGATCTTGTTGGCGGTCTGCGGGAAGACGTAGTCGCTGCCGACCAGGAACAGGCTGGTCGCGCCCTGTTCCTTGAGGTAGTCCAGGGCCGGGACGATCTGCTGGTTGGTGGTCGCGCCCGAGTAGAAGATGTTCTCCGAGGACTCCAGGCCCTCGTACTGCACCGGGTAGAACAGCAGCGCGTCGTTCGACTCGAAGACCGGCAGCATCGCCTTGCGGGAGGACGAGGTCCAGCCGCCGAACACCGCGGCCACGCAGTCGGCCCGGATCAGCTTCTCGGCCTTCTCGGCGAAGATCGTGGGCTCGGAGGCGCCGTCCTCGGCGACGACCTCCAGCTGCTTGCCCAGCACGCCGCCGGCCTCGTTGATCTCCTCGGCGGCCATCGCGAGGCTGTTGTAGACGGTGTTCTCGCTGATCGCCATCGTGCCCGAGCGCGAGTTCAGGAAGCCGATCTTGACGCTGTCCCCGCTGGTGTCGACGCAGGACGCCGCGGCGGCACCGGCGTCCGCCTCGTCGTCGACCCGGGCACCGCAGGCGGCGATCCCCAACCCCATCGACAGCAGGGCGACCCCCGCCAGGGCGCGGCGCAGCCGCTTCGCACTTCTCATCACAACGCCTCCGTGAAGCGCACCGGAGGACGTCCCCGGGGCTCGGCCGGGCCGGGTCCCGTTGCCCGGTACCCGGCCTGAACTGCTGGATACATCCGTGGATCCGGCGGTGAGTACCGTAGGAACGCCGTATTGCGGCGACAGCACGATCGCCGTTGCCGGGCCGTTTCCGGAGACCCCCGCGACACCCGCTCCGGCGTCATCCGCCCGAAACACGATCGGGTGACACGGGCACTCCCTGGCCGCCGCACGTACCATCTGGTACACAGTCTGTACCAATCGGTACGGCCCGCGGAGGACGCCATGGGAGCCCGGTCGAGCGAGACGTACCATCCGGTACGTGACAGGTGCCGGACCGGCCAGGGACCGGCTGCTGCAGACGGTCGTCGAGCAGCTCGCCGGGCAGGGGATCGCGGACCGCAGCCTGCGCGCGCTCGCCACCGCGACCGGCACCAGCCACCGGATGCTGATCTACCACTTCGGCTCCCGGGAGGGGCTGCTCACCGAGGTCGTCGCGGCCGTGGAGGCGGGCCAGCAGGCGGCCCTGGCCGCGCTCACCGCCGATCCGGCGGCCGGCCCGCGGGAGGTCGTCGACCGGTTCTGGGTGACCGTCTCGGCCGGGGCCCGGCGCTACGGCCCGCTGTTCTTCGAGCTGTCCGCGCAGGCCATGCAGGGCCGGGCGCACGCCGCCCGGCTGCGGGAGACCCTCGTCGCACCCTGGATCGCGCCGCTCGGCGCGCTGCTCGAACGGGGCGGCCTGGCACCGGCGGCCGCCCGTACCCGGGCCCGGCTCGTGATCGGTGCCGCCCGCGGCCTGCTGCACGACGCACTGGTCACCGGCGAGTTCACCGAGGCGGACGCGGCGATGGCCGACCTCACCGCGCTGGCGCTGCCATCCTGACCCCTCCCACCCCGGAGCCGACACGATGAGCCTCGACCGCCTGATCATGCCGACCGGCGAGACGCTGACCTTCCTGCGCACCGGATCGGGCACCGGCGGCGCCGCCTTCGAGGTCGAGGCCGTCATCCCGCCCGGGCTGGCCGGGCCGCCCGCACACCGGCACCGGTTCGAGACCGAGACGTTCACCGTGGTCGACGGCGAGCTGCGGGTCCGGATCGGCCGGGACAGCCGCGTCATCGGCCCCGGCGAGTCGGTGACCGTGCCACCCGGCGTGGTGCACGCGTTCGCGAACCCGACCTCCGGGCCGGTCCGGATCCGCACCGTGGAGAGCCCGGCCGGTCCGCTGGAGGAGCAGTTCCGGGCCCTCGCCGACGCGGGCCGGCTGCCGCCGCTGCGCCGGCTGGCCCGGATCAACGTCGAGCACGACCTGAGCTTCGTGCTGCAGGGCGTGCCGGAGGCGCTGCAGCGTCCACTGTGGCGGCTGCTCGCCGCGCTCCCGGCGCCGCGCCGCTGACCCCGTCAGCCGCGGGCAGCACCAGCTCGAGCGCGCCGCCGAGCGCCAGGACCACGTCGGCGAAGACCTGGTCGGCGCCGCGGGCGATGCAGCTGACGCCGACCAGCCCGGTCCGCAGTGGACGGAGGTGGTCGCGCAGTGCGCGCCGGACCGGGTCCAGCGCGTCGGGGGTGAGGTTGCCGTGCCCGGTGACGCCGACGACCGTCATGGCTCGCTTCCTTCCACAGGCTCCATCCGGACCACCGGCCCACCCGGCCCGTCACGGAGCCTTCGGATGCCGGTCGTCGACGCTACCGTGACCGGCCATGCGACTGAGGAGCAGGTGAACGCGCCGAGCACCGGCGAGCGCATCCGGGCTGCACGTGAGGCTCGGGGGATGTCGCGTCCCGTACGGGCTGGCCTCGTCGGCCGGAGCAGCGACTGGCTCAAGAAGATCGAGACCGGTATCCGCCCGCTGAACTCCCTCGAGCTGCTGGTCCAGATGACACGTGCACTCGGCCTCGACGACGTGGCCGACCTGACGGGCGGCGAGTTCACCGCGCCCGTCAGGGCATGGTCCACGGCTGTTCACCACGTCGTGCCCGGGGTCCGGCAGGCGCTCACCCGGGCGTCGTTCGCCGTGGGGGAAGGTGACGGCCCACCGACCATCACCCCGGACGAACTCAGTCGCCGGGTCGCGTGTCTGTGGCGGACGTGTCATCGTTCCGACCGACAGCGTTCGGAGGTCGGTGCGGCGCTGCCGGATCTCGTCCTGCAGCATGCGTCGGTCCGAGCGTCCGACGGAGCCCGACGTCGTGCCTGCCGGGCAGCCGCCGGCCGGCCGGCCGGCCGGATCGTCGTGCTCGGCCGGCCGGACGCCCACGGCGACACCGGCGCCGGGATCGTGCGCGTGCTCACCCCGCCCGGCCCGCGCCCCCCGCGACCGGGCCGATCCGGGCCTCACCGCGAGGCAGTGCAGGAGCGCCGACCGCATCGCGGCCATCTCCGATCCGTTCGTCGCGCGCGCGACACAGTGCACCCGGGCCTCCACCCCTTCGCCGGTCAGCGCGGACAGCGTCGTCCCGGTCGCGTCGGCGATGGCCACCAGCTCCGGGACGGTCGGGGGGCGGCTGCCCGCGACGATCCGGGACAGCGTGGCCTGGGCGAGCCCGGCCGTGGCCGCGAGGCGCCGCCGGCTCAGACCGGCGGCGGCGCGGGCCCGGTCGATGCGAACCCCGATCTCGCGCGACATCTGCACCCTTCTCCTCGCGCGGGCGAGCCACCCCGGTGGGACCACAGCGCCCGGACCGCAGCGCCATAGCCCGGCAGCTGAATCACCCGTGGATCCCGCCGCGGCAACGACGACACCGCAGCCGGCCGCGTCACCCCTGCGGCGGCCGCCCGGCGTCCGGCCCCCAGCTCGCCAGCGCCGCGGTCTCCACGACGGTCATCACCTCGTAGAGCACGATCGACACCAGCACCGCGAGCGCCACGATCGTCCAGACGCCGCCGTAGTTGCCGGAGCCGTTGTACCCGGACAGCACCCCGCCCATCCCGACGAACCCGGACAGCCACTCGGCCAGCATTGCGCCGACGATCGCGCCCGGCACCGAGATCCGGGCGGACGCGAGCAGCTGCGGCAGCGCCGAGGGCAGGCGCGCCTTGACCATCACCGTCCACGCCGATCCGCCGTTGACCCGGATCAGGTCTACCGTCTGCGCGGGCACCGAGTTCAGCCCGAGCACCACGTTCACCAGCACCGGGAACAGCACCACGATCGCGGCGATCACCGCGATCCCGAGCGGGCCCTGCCCGAAGATCAGCAGCAGCAGCGGCGCCATCGCGACCAGCGGCACCGACCGCAGCAGCATCGCGATCGGCATGAACGCCAGCTCGAACGGCCGGAACAGCACGAACAGCACGGCAGTGACGGTGGCCAGTCCCATCCCGGTGACGAAGCCGAGCGCGGCGTTGCCCAGCGTCACCCACAGCGCCCCGAAGCTCTGCGCGCGGGCGTCGGCCGCGGACAGCGACGCCGGCCGCACCCCGCGCGCCGGGTCCTCGGCGAACAGGTACTGCAGCACCTCCCAGGGGGGCTTTCCGACGAACGAGGGCACGTCGAACACCCACAGCAGCACGGTCCACAGGATCACCAGCGCGACCAGCGCGACGGCGACGGTGAGCGCGGCCCTGGCGGCCCGGCGGGCCACCGCGGCGGCCACCGAGCCGAGCCCGGCGCCGGTCGTGGTCCCGGCGGCGAGGACGGCGGTCACCGGGCACCCGCCATGACGTCGGTGCCCGAGGACCACGGTGTCACGACCCGCGCAACCAGCCCGACGAGCAGGTAGGCGACCCCGGAGAACAGGCCGCTGACCAGGGCGAGGTACCAGAGCAGCGGCGCGTCGGCCTGGGTCTGGGCGGCGATCAGCGCGCGCCCGAGGGTCTGCTCGCCGCCGCTGCCCAGGTACTCGGCGAGGATCGCGCCGAGGAACGCCGACGGCGCGGCGATCTTCAGCGCGGCGAACAGGCTGGGCAGCGCGGAGATCAGCTGCACCTTGCGCAGCACCGTCCAGGACGAGCCGCCGTAGGCACGCACCAGGTCCAGCCCGGCCCGCGGGGCGGCGCGCAGCCCGACCAGGCAGCCGACCACCGTGGTGAAGAAGCAGAGCAGTGCGGCGAGCACCACCGACGCCCCGGACGGCGCGTCCCGGCCGGCCACGATGACGATCACCGGCCCGATCGCCACCGGCGGGATGCAGTAGGTGACGATCGCGATCTGGTGGGCCAGCGGCTCGAACCGCGGCACCAGGATCACGACGACGGCGAGCAGCACCGCCAGCCCGTTGCCGAGCAGGTAGCCCTGGGTCGCCGCGGTCACCGTGGACACCGAGTTGCGCAGCGTCGAGGCCCACCGCTGCGGCGAGAGCATCTCGGCCAGCACGGCGCCCGGGGTCGGGATGGCGCCGCTCCCGGTGAACAGGGTGACCGACGCGAGCCACCACACGCCGAGGATGACCAGCACCCCGATCGCGCCGCCGACGCGGGCGTTCACTCCGCCGCACCCCCGCCGAACAGGATCTCCGAGAGCCGGTCGACGTAGCCGTGGAACTCCGGCGTGCGGGTCAGCTGCGGCGCCCGGGGGCGCGGCAGGTCGATCTCGACGACCTCGACGATCCGGCCGGGCCGGGCGCTCATCACGGCGACGACGTCGGACAGGAACACCGCTTCCGAGATGCCGTGGGTGACCATCAGGGTGGTCGCCGGGCGCTCGGTCCAGATCCGCAGCAGCTCCACGTTCAATCGCTGGCGGGTCATGTCGTCCAGCGCCCCGAACGGCTCGTCGAGCAGCATCACGGTGGGCTGCACGACCAGGCAGCGGGCGATCGCGACCCGCTGCCGCATCCCGCCGGAGAGCTGCGCCGGCTTCGCCTTCTCGAACCCGGTGAGCCCGACCAGCTCCACCAGGCCGTCGATCAGGCCCTTCTCCGGGGTGATCCCGGCGACCTCCAGCGGCAGCGCGATGTTCGCCGTGACGCTGCGCCACGGCAGCAGCGCCGCCTCCTGGAAGGCGATGCCGAGCTCGTGGTCACGCTGGATCTCCCGGGTGGACCTGCCGTTGATCAATGCCTCCCCGGACGACGGCGTGTCCAGCCCGGCCAGGATCCGCAGGATCGTCGACTTGCCGCAGCCGGACGGCCCGAGCAGCGACAGGAACGAGTTCTGCGCGGTGCCCAGGTCCACCTCGGACAGCGCCTGCACCGACTGCCGCCCCATGCTGAACGTCCTGGTCAGGCCTCGGATGTTGATCCCGGTCGCGGCGGCCGGATGGGCCGCCGGGTCGGTCGTGGCGATCCGGCCGGCTGCCGTCTCGGTCATGCCGTGACCAGGTCCGGGTTCTCGGCGTAGACCTCGTCGAGCAGCGACAGGTCGAACAGCTCCTCGGCGGTGATCGAGATGCCCATGTCGCCGATCGCGCCGATCGTCCGCTCCAGCGCCTCCGGGGTGGAGGTGAACAGCCCGTTGGCCCGGGTGTCGTCGGTGACGATCAGGTCGTTCTGCGCGATCGCCTGCTCGGTCTGCCCGGGGATGTCCAGGCCGAGATCGGCGCCGTACACCTCGACGGCCAGCCGGGCGGACTCGGCGGGCTCGGCGACGGCGTCGGTCCAGCCGCGGATCTCGGCCCTCAGGAACGCCTTGAGCATGTCCCGGCGCTCGTCGATCGTCTCCTGCAGCACGGTGAACACCTCCGACGTCAGCGGCAGGCCGTTGTCGGCGAACGACAGCGTGACCGGCGTGTGCCCGTCGGCGGCGACCAGGAACGGCTCGTTGGTCAGGAACGCCATGAAGCCGTCGACGGTGCCCTCCACCAGCGGGGCCGGCTCGTACTGGACGACGACCTGCTCGATCGTCGACGGGTCGATGTCGTTGGCGGCGAGCAGCCCGGCGAAGATCTGCTGGTTGGTGCCGGCCTGGATGCCGATGCGCTTGCCCGCGAGATCGGCCAGGGTGCGGATCGGGGTGCCGTCCTCCAGCGACAGGATGCAGAACGGGTTGCGCTGGAAGGTGCTGCCGATGACCTTCAGCGGGGCGCCCTGCTCGGTGATGAACCGGGCGGTGGCATCCGGGGCGGTGATGCCGATGTCGACGTTGCCGGCCAGCACGAGCGCGTCGGCGCTGTCCACCGGGCCGCTGACCAGCTCGACGTTCGAGAAGCCCGCCTCGGTGTAGTAGCCGCGGGAGTCGGCCATGTACTCGCCGCCGAACTCGATGTTCTTGATCCAGGACAGCTGGATCGCGATGTCCCCGAACTCGCCGGCCGCGGCCTCGGCCGGCTCGGACCCGCCGGAGCCACAGGCGCCGAGAACCAGGCCGGCCGCGCCGAGACCGGCGCCGATCCCGGCGAGGCGGAGGACGTCCCGGCGGGACGGGGTGTAGGGGCGAGCGGAACGCATGGACGGTGCTCCTGACGACGGCGACGACGGATCGTCGGCCGACCGCAGGCGTGGTCGACTCCCCCCACCCCGTCCGGTCCCCCGACACCGACGATCCGCCGAATCTAGGAATTCGCGCGCGATTGCCGGTTGCCGCGCGGTAACAGCCAGATCAACCAGTCGGTGGCCGCCGGCCGCCCGCGCTCACCCGGCGAGCGCCGCGAACCGGTCCCACGTCTGCGGCGAGCGCAGCGCCCGCAGCGGCGCCGCCACCGCGGTCCGGGACCGGGCGTCCGTCCCGTCCGGGTCCAGCACCGCCCCGGTGAGCAGCAGCGCCGCGGTCGCGACGGTGCCGTCGTCGTGCCGCTGGTAGAGGCCGGCGGCGAGCACCCCGGGCAGGCTGCCGTCGGTCACCCCGACCGCGCCCGCGCCGTCCGGGAGCTTCCCGGTGGGCACCCGCTCCAGGTGGCCGCGGGCGACCCGCCCGGCGCCGGGCACCCCGAGGTCGCCGCTCGCGCAGGCCCGGTGCGCGGCGGCCAGCCCGCGCGCGGTGCCGCCGGGTGAGCCGGCCCAGTAGCCGGGATCGGCGAGCGCCCGGGTCGTCTTCGCGCCGGCCGCGGCCATCCGGTCGGCGACCTCGGCGCGGCGCTGCGGCGACGCCGCGTACTCCTGCCCGGCGGCCAGCGCGTCGGCCCGCCGGCTGGCCGGGTCGACCGGCGCCGACCAGGATCGCAGGGTCTCGCCCGCGAAGCACGGCAGGTCCGGGCCGGGCAGGCCGACGGCCGCGGCGGCCTCGGTCAGCGGGTCGTCGCCGAAGGTCTCGCGGAGCAGGTCGGCGGCGGCGACGTCACCGTGCAGCAGCATCGCGTCGACGACGTCGGTCCAGGTCACGGTGCTCTCCGCGGTCGCGCCGAGCGTCGCCAGCGCCCGCTGGTGGGCACCGCCGTCGGTGCCGGGCACGTGCCAGCGCGCCCACTCGGCGACCGGGACCGGCGCGTCGGCGGGGAAACCCGCCGCGACCGCCCGCGCGTACGCGGCGAGGTGCACCACGGTCGACGCCGAGGCGAGCGGCGAGAGCTCGTCGGCGCGGTGTTCGAGGACGCCGCCGCGGCCGTCGTCGAGGTGCAGCGACCAGCCCTGCGGGGCGGCCGCCAGCCGCTCGAAGAAGCTGCCGAACGGGTCGTCCGGGTCCGGCGGGGCGGGCGGCGCGCCGGTGATCCGGTCGACCGCGGACGCCGAGCAGGCGGCCGCTCCGAACAGGACGGCGGCGGCACCGAGCAGGGTGCGGCGGCTCAGCGACATCGTGTCTCCCCCGGTGCCGGACGTGCCGGGCGAACGTAGCAGCGCGGCGGCACCCCGGACGGGTGGAAACCCCGCTAGCGTCCGGCCCCGTGACCGCCGATCTCGCCGAGTTGTACCGCGACCTGCACCGCCATCCGGAGCTCTCGTTCGCCGAGACCCGGACCGCCGCGATCGCGGCGGGCCGGTTGCGCGCGGCCGGGTACGAGGTCACCGAGCAGGTCGGCCGGACCGGGGTGGTCGGCGTGCTGCGCAACGGCGACGGGCCGGTGGCGCTGCTGCGCGCCGACATGGACGCGCTGCCGGTCGCCGAGGACACCGGACTGGGCTACGCGAGCACCGCCCGCGGGCGGACACCGGACGGCGAGGACACCGCTGTCGCGCACGCCTGCGGGCACGACATGCACGTCACCTGCCTGCTCGGGGCGGCGGCCGGTCTGGCGTCCACACCGGACACCTGGTCGGGCACCCTGCTGGTGGTGTTCCAACCGGCCGAGGAGATCGGCGGTGGCGCGCGGGCGATGCTCGACGACGACCTGTACGCCCGGTTCGGCACCCCGGACGTGGTGCTCGGCCAGCACGTCGCGCCGCTGCCCGCCGGGCTGCTCGCCGTGACCCCCGGCCCGGCGTTCGCCGGCAGCGACACCGTGCAGGTGAAGCTGCACGGCTCCGGCGGGCACGGTTCCCGGCCGGAGACCACGGTGGACCCGGTGCTGCTGGCCGCGTCGACCGTGCAGCGGCTGCACACGGTGGTCTCCCGGGAGGTGGCCGCCACCGACACCGCGGTGCTCACGGTCGGGCTGCTGCGGGCCGGCACGAAGGAGAACGTCATCCCCGACTCGGCCGAGCTGGGGCTGACGGTGCGCTCCTACACCGACGTCGTCCGCGACCGGATGCTCGGCTCGATCGAGCGGATCGTGCGCGGCGAGGCCGCGACCGCTGGCGCCCCGCGGGACCCGGAGATCCGGGTCGTCGAGACGTTCCCGCCGGTGGTCAACGACCCGGCCGCGGTCGAGCGCACCCGGGCCGCGCTGGCGACGGCCACGCCGCTGCCGGTCGTCGATCCGGGGCCGGTCACCGGCAGCGAGGACGTCGGCCAGTTCGCCGTCGCGGCCGGGGCGCCGTGCGTCTACTGGCTGCTCGGCGGGGCCGATCCGGCCGCGTTCGAGGGCGCCGCGACCGTCGACGCGATCCGGGCCCGGGTCACCGGGCTGCCGTCGAACCACTCGCCGCGCTACGCCCCGGTGATCGAGCCGACGCTGTCGACCGGGGTCGCCGCGCTGGTCGCCGTGGCCCGGGAGTGGCTGCCGGTGCCCTGAACCGGCCCGGCGCCGGATCAGTCCCGGGCGCCGGTGGCGACCAGGGCGCCGAGCAGCGTCAGGTTCTCTGCGGTCGGCGAGCCGGGTTCGGCGTGGTACACGACGAGCTGCTGCCCGGGTGCGGAGCGCACGTCGAAGCTCTCCATCCGCAGCTCCAGCTCGCCGACCTGCGGATGCACCAGGATCTTCGGCTCGGCGGTCTTGCCACGGACGTCGTGCCGGGCCCACAACCGGGCGAACTCGGGGCTGCGGGACAGCACCTCGTCGAGCACCTCGCGGATCCGCGGATCGTCCGGCGCGGCGCCGTGCAGCAGCCGGAACCCGGCGGTGACGGCGTGCGCGGCGCGCTCCCAGTCGTGCTGGAACGTCCGCGCCGCCGGATCGCAGAACACGCTGACCAGCAGGTTGGAGCCGACGGCGAACAGGGCGTCGCCGAGCGCGTTCGCGGCGAGCACGTCGTAGGCCCGGCCCAGGACGATCGCGGGCTGGGCCTCCCAGGCGTCCATCAGCATCCGCAGCTGCGGGTCCACCCGCTCCCGGGTGCCGGGGCGGCGCGGGCGGGGCGTGGCGCCCGCCAGGTGCAGCAGGTGGGTGCGGGCGTCGTCGCCGAGCCGCAGGACGTCCGCGAGCGCGTCCAGGACCTGCACCGACGGGTTCCGCTCCCGCCCCTGCTCCAGCCGGACGTAGTAGTCGGCGCTCACCCCGGCGAGCAGCGCGACCTCCTCGCGGCGCAGCCCGGGGACCCGGCGCCTGCTGCCGCCGGGCAGACCGGCCTCGGTGGGGGTGACCTGGGCGCGGCGGGCGCGGAGGTACTCGCCGAGTGGCGTCATGACACCGATCATCCCCCGGGACGGCGGCGGGTGGGTGGGTGTGGCACTCCCCCGATCGGCGCGGCCTGCCGCCCGGGCCGCGGCGGAGGTCGACTGATCCCCATGACGAACGAGAAGCCCGTCGCCATCGTGACCGGCGCCAGCAGCGGGATCGGCCGGGCGGTCGCCACCCGGCTCGCCGCCGACGGCACGATGGTCGTAGCCGCGGCCCGCCGCGCCGACCGCCTCGCCGAGCTCGCCGCATCCGCCCCGGCCGGCCGGATCGAGCCCCACGAGCTGGACGTCACCGACCACGCCGCCGTCCGCGCCGCCGTGGACGGCGTCGTCGCCCGGCACGGCCGGATCGACCTGCTCGTCGCCAACGCCGGGGTGATGCCGCTGGCCCGGCTCGACGCCGGCCTGGTCGAGGAGTGGGACCGGATGATCGACGTGAACGTCCGCGGCCTGCTGCACGGGATCGACGCCGTCCTGCCGCACTTCACCCGCGCCGGGAGCGGCCACGTGGTCACCGTCGCCTCGGTCGGCGCGTACGCGGTCAGCCCGACCGCGGCCGTCTACTGCGGCACCAAGTTCGCCGCCTGGGCGATCACCGAGGGACTGCGGCAGGAGTCCCCGCCCGGGATCCGGGTCACCATCGTCTCCCCCGGCGTCGTCACCTCCGAGCTCGCGGAGGGCATCTCCGATCCGCTCGCGCAGGAGGCGATGGCCACCTACCGGGCGCACGCCATCGGGCCGGAGGCGATCGCGGACGCGGTCGCCTACGCGGTGTCGCAGCCCGCGGAGGTAGACGTCAACGAGATCGTCGTGCGGCCGGTCCGGCAGCGGTAGGACGGCCGGTTCGCCCGTCCCGCCGGCGGCCTGCTGCGATGGGCGGGTGACGCTCTCCCGCCGTTCGCTGCTCGCCGCCGGCCTGCTGCGATGGGCGGGTGACGCTCTCCCGCCGTTCGCTGCTCGCCGCCGGCCTGGGTGCCGCCCTGGCGGGCGGCACCGTCGGCTGTACCGCAGCCCCGCCGGCAGCCGCTCCGGCCGCCCCGCCGGCACCCGCGCCGACCGGGCCGGTGCCCGGGCTCCCCGACGTCGAGCGCGAGTTCGGCAGGCGGATCGGGGTGCACGCGCTGGACACCGGCACCGGCGCCGCCGTCGGGCACCGGGACGGCGAACGGTTCCTGATGTGCTCGGTGGTGAAGGCGCTGACCGCCGCGTTCGTGCTGCACCGCTCGGTGCAGGAGCCGGGGCTGCTCGCCCGTCCGGTCCGCTGGGACCGGGCCGACCTGCTGGAGTACGCGCCGGTGACCGAGCGGCACCTGGCGACCGGGCTGACCGTGGAGCAGCTGTGCGACGCGGCCGTCACCGTCTCCGACAACACCGCGCAGAACCTGCTGCTGCGCGAGGTCGGCCCGCCCGCCGAGCTGACCGGCTGGCTGCGCGGGCTCGGCGACGACGTGACCCGCGCGGACCGTCCCGAGACCGCGCTGAACGAGCGCGACGGCGATCTCGACACCAGCACCCCGGCCGCGCTCGCCGCGACCCTGCGGGTGCTGACCACCGGCGACGCGCTGCCGGGCGCGCAGCGCGACCGGCTGCTCGGCTGGCTGCGCGCCAACACCACCGGCGACCGGCAGATCCGGGCCGGCGTGCCGGCCGGCTGGCAGGTCGGGGACAAGACCGGCAGCGGGCCGCTCGGCGAGCGCAACGACTCGGGCGTGCTGTTCCCGCCCCACAGCGCGCCGGTGGTGCTCACCGTGTTCACCGTGCCCGACGACCCGGACGAGGACCCGGACCGCGGCGAGGCGGCGGTCGCCGCGGCCACCCGCACGACGCTGGCGGCGCTGCGCGGCTGAGCCCGTCCGGGTCACATGGCGGGTCACATGGCGGACAGCACGGCGCGCAGCAGCACGACCTGCCCGACCGGGCTGGGGTGCAGGCCGTCGTCCTCCCAGAACTCCGGGCGGACCGGGACGGTGCTCAGGTCGATCGCGTCCGGATCGACCTCGCGGACCACGGAGACCAGCTCGGGGAAGTCGGCGGCGTCCCACCACTCCCCGGTGAGCTCGCGGGTCAGCCCGACCCGGGCCGGATCGACCGGCGGCGGGACCAGGAACCGGACGCGGGCGCCGGACTCGGTCTCCAGCAGCAGGCGCAGGGCGCGCAGGTTCCGCACCGTCTCCGGCGCCGACACCATCCGGACGCCGGTGGTGCCGCCCTCCCGCCGGACGTCGTTGCTGCCCAGCAGCACCAGCACCCGGGTCGGCATCCGGGAGACCAGCACCGGGCCGAGCGCGAGCGCCTCGGAGCTGGTGCGCCCGGACAGGGCCAGCACCTCCACCGACGCGTCCCGCTGCACCCGCGGCACCAGCTCGGCGAGCAGCCGGGCCCAGCTCAGCCGGTCCGCCGAGATCGAGTCGCCGACGACGACGACCCGCTCGCCGGGGCGCAGCGCCATCCGGTGCAGTCCGGCCGCGACCGGCCGTTCGGTGAGCAGAGCGGCGGCGTCGGCGCGCACCCGCGCCGCGAGCCCGTCGCGCACCCCGGCCACGTCGGCCGGGTTCAGGCCGGCGGTGCCGGCGAGCAGCCGGTCGATCGCCTCCTCCTGCACCCCGAACGCGGCGAAGGCCGGCCACGCGGTCAGGTCGGCGTAGCGGATCAACCGGTACATCAGCTCGTCGTCCACGATCCCCTCCCGGTCCGAGCATGCCGCCCCACCCGCCCGGCGCTGATCGCCGGGGTGCTGCAGCGCGCCGCGCACCGTCGGCGCCCGTCACCCGGACAGCTGCACCTGCGAGTGGCCCACGTCACAGTGAAGTGCTGTTTCGATCCGTCCGTTCCCAGGTGGAACAGGGATCTCAGGATCACCGCACCGCCGGTCAGGGCAGCCTCCGTTGCCTGACAGGCCGCCGGGGACCGGTCCACCCTCACCGTCATGACGAACGCTCAGGACATGCCCCAGGTTCAGCAGTGCTCCGCCTCGACCTGTTCGTACAACTCCGACGACAGCTGCCACGCGGGCGCGATCACGATCTCCGGTGACCACGCGCACTGCGGCACCTTCGTGGAGATCTCGTTCCGCGGCGGCTCCGGGGGCAACGGCCTCGTCGGGGCCTGCCACCGCGCGGACTGCCGGTTCAACGAGAAGCTCGAGTGCACCGCGTCGTCGGTGAACATCGGCGCCGGCGCCGACGCCGCGGACTGCCTCACCTACGAGGCGAGGTAGGCCAGCTCCTCGGGCTCGATCCCGCCCCGGTCGTCGACCCGCAGCGCGCCGTCGGCGACGGCGAGCGCGGCGACCGGATCGACGTCGTCCACCAGGACGGCCGTCCCGTCGGCGGCGACCCCGCGCAGCGCGGCCAGCACCCGGCCACGGTCGCGGGAGCCGAGCCCGTCGGTGAGCCGGTCGACCAGGACCACCGCGGCGCTCCCGCCCCGCACCGAAGCGACGGTCGCCAGGCGATCCGCGACCGGATCCGCCTCGCGGGCCCGGATGCGCAGCACGGCGGCGCGCCGGCCGACCGGATCGCGGCCGGTGGTGTCGTCGAGCCGGTTCATCGTGCGACGGCGGTGCACGGACGGACCGAGCAGCACGGTGACGCTGCCGGTCGGCAGGCGCAGCGACATGAGCCCTCCCTCACCGGTACCCAGGCCAGGCTAACCGTTCGTCACGGCGAGGTGAAGGGTCGCGACCTCAGGCCGGCTGGGCCTCGCGGGAGACGGCGCGGGGCGCGGCCCCGGCATGGTGGCGACCGACGCGCGGGAGACCCGGTCGGCCTGCTCCGCGTTCGCCCGCGCGGCGGCCCGCCGGACGTTGCCGGGGACCGACCGCGGACGCTCGGGCAGCAGCAGCGGCGGAACCGCACCGCCGGTGCGCCGGACGGCGCGGCTCTTCCGCAGGTAGGCCCAGCCGCCGCGGGCGAGCCGGGAGCCGCGCTGCACCGCACCGGCCTCGGGCATCGCGTCGCCCGCGCCGGCCTCGCGGGCCGAGATGTGCCGCAGCCGGGCCAGCGCGGCGGGCAGCCGGCGCAGCGCGACGGAGCGGCCCTGCGGGGACAGCGCGACCTTGGTGAGGAAGCTGCCGAGCCCGATCGAGTAGCCCTCCATCTGCGAGGCGAGCGCCTGCTGGTCGGGGCGGTGGTGGTGCCACAGGTAGGCGCCGGGCGCGTAGCCCAGGACGTGCCCGGCCAGGATCATCCGGACCAGGAACTCGCAGTCCTCGCCGCCATGGGTGGGGGTGCCGGGACCCATCGCCTCGTCGAAGCCGCCGACCGAGCGGGCGGCCGCGGCGCGCACCGCGAGGTTCGCGCCGATGCCGAACAGGCCGGGCGCGAACGGGAAGATCGGCGAGTCGGCGGGCGGGTCGTCGAGGGAGAACCGGCGCGCGGTGAAGCCCTTGTTCCAGGCGAGTGCGACGTCGGCGGCGCGCTCCTCGGCGCTGCCCAGCCGGGCGGCCAGGACCGGGCCGGACACGCAGGCCAGCTCCGGATCGGCGGCGAACGCGCCGGCCAGCCGGGACGCCCAGGCCGGGTCGACCTCGGTGTCGTCGTCGGTGAAGGCGACGATCTCGGTGCGGGCCTCGGCCAGGCCGCGGTTGCGGCCGACCGACGCCCCGCGACGGGCCTCCCGGACGTAGCGCACCCGGGACGAGCCGGCCGCGGCGACGACGCGCTCGGTGCACTCGTCGTCCGGGTCGTTGTCGACCACGATCACCGACAGCGCCGGGTGGTCGGAGGCGAGCACCGCGGCCAGGCAGCGGGCCAGCGAGTCCGCCCGGTTGCGGGTCGCGATCACCACGGTGACCGGGTCCGCCGCGACCGGCGCGCGATCGACGGTGCCGGCCGGGCCGAGGGTGGACATCGCGGTGTCGAGCTCGGCCGCGGCGGCCCGGCCGCCGCGCAGCGGCACCGTGACCTGGCCCTGCGGGGTGCCGCCGACCGTCACGAGCAGACGGGCGGCGCCGAAGCGCGGATCGACCACCAGGTCGCGCGCCGGGGCAAGCCGGTCCAGCTCGCCCACCCAGGTCGGTTCGTCCGGTGTCGTCGCCATGTGACCATGGTGCAAGTGACTCGCTGTGACGACGCTGAGATGCGGCACGGTGTCGCTGTCACGCTGGTCACGGGAACAGACCGGACCCCTCCGCGGTTGTGGTTGACGTATCAACTGAATGCGGAGGGAGGCCGGACCGATGAACCTCGAGACCCTGCCCTGGACGGCCGGCGAGGCGACCGCACCCGCCGTCCGGTGGGAGCGCGCGACGTACCTGTTCGACTCCGGCGACCACGTGTCCGCGGCCCGGCTGCTCGCCGAGCTGGCCGACGCCGAGCCGGACGCCACCGCCGTCCGGCTGCTGCTGGCCCGGGCCTACTACCACTCGGCCCAGCTCGGCCGCGCCGAGTCGGTGCTGCGTGAGCTGCTGGAGCGGACCCCGTCCGACGGGTACGCGCACCTGCTGCTCGGCCGCACCCTGCAGCGGCGTTCCCGGCACGACGAGGCCGCGCCGCACCTGCGGCTGGCCTCCGCACTCGGGAGCTGACAACCGGACCGCCCGCGCGCGACCATGCGCACGGGCGGGTCCGTCGTCCGGCCGGGACCCTGCGTCAGCCGGGCTCAGCCGGGCTCAGCCGGGCTCAGTCGGGCTCGGCCGGGCTCAGCCGGGCTCAGTCGGGCTCGGCCGGGCTCGGCCGGGCTCAGTCGTCGAGCGAGTAGATGCGGACCCACTCGATCTCGTAGGTCGCGGGCTGCATGTTCCCGCCGTAGAAGTTGTCCAGCTGGATCGTCAGGTGCCCGCTGGGCATGTCCTGGATGTTCTGCCTGCCGCCGCCGGCACCGCCGGAGAAGCTGAACCACTCCTCGCCGTCGATGAAGCCCTTGACGTGGTCCGGGGTCCACTCGAAGCCGATGTTGTGCCACTCGGTGAGCGGTTCCCCGCAGTCCTGCTCGCGGACGAACTCCTGCTGCACCGGGCCGGGCGCGTGCGGGTAGTGGATGAACGCCTCGACGCAGTCCTCGCCCGGCGCCATGTTCTCCAGGAAGTCGTACTCGCCGTCCTGCGGCCAGCGGTTCGACTCCGGCCAGATGATCAGCAGCGGGTGGTACTGGCGGCCGTTGTTCGGCCCGTTCTCCTCGGACCGGACCCGGGCCTCCCAGCGGCCGTACTGCTGGTTGAACCGCGACGCGATCCAGGCCGAGTCGCCGTTCGCGAGGCCGGTCTGGACGAGCTTCTCGCCGTCGACCGTGGAGCGGCTGGCGCACCGGCCGCCGTTGCCGTCGTGCCCCGGCCAGCACTCGCCGGCGTGGTGCCAGCGCTCCGGGTCCGGCGGGCCGACGTAGTCGAACTCGTCGGACGCCGGGAGCGGGGTGCCCCAGCCGTGCCGCTCGGCCGCGGTGTCGGCGGGCTCGTCGGCCGGGTCCTGGGCGGGGTCGGCGGTGGGGTCGTCGGGGTCCTGCCCGGCCGCGGGCTCGTCGGCCGGGTCGGCAGCCGGGTCGGCGGGCTCGGTGGCCGGGTCGGCCGGATCGGCCGGGTCCGCCGGTTCGACGGCCGGGTCGGCGGGCTCGGTGGCCGGGTCGGCCGGATCGGCCGGGTCGGCCGGGTCGGCCGGGTCGGCGGGCTCGGTGGCCGGGTCGGCCGGATCGGCCGGGTCCGCCGGTTCGACGGCCGGGTCCGCAGCCGGATCAGCCGGACCCGCGGGCTCGGTGGCCGGGGCCGCAGGCTCGGTGGCCGGGTCTGGGTCAGCCGGATCCGCGGGCACGGTGGCCGCAGCCGGATCAGCCGGATCGGTGACCGGGGCCGGATCAGCCGGATCCGCGGGCTCGGCGGGCTCGGCGGCCCCCGAAGCCGGTTCGGCGGGACCCGGGGCCGGGTCCGCAGCCGGATCGGGACCCGCCGACTCGGCACCCCACCGCCAGGAACCCCCACGCAGCGCCGACGCCGGGATCCCCGACTCCGCGCCGTCACCGGACCACTCCCCGGACACGGCGGGTGTCCGCTCCGGCTGGGCAGCCGCCCCGTCGGCGAAGGCCATCCCGCCCCCGGTGAAGGCGAGAACACTCGCCGTCACCACCGCCGTCGTGCCGATCACTGTGCGTCGTGCGAGTCCGCGCCTCATGGCTCCGATCCGTCCCCGTCCGTGTCCGGCTTGTCCGATATGGCGGACGCTATGTGCGGACCGCACCCACCGACCACGCGAGCCACCCGACGGTGCGGTGACCCCACCCGGACGGGCGTCCCCCGATCCGCGGCCGCGGCGGCCCATGGCGTCGGTGAGCGGTCGCCGGTGCGGGGCGGACGGGAACCCGGGGACCGGGGTGAACGGTTGTGAACGGCGGGAGGCACGTGGTGGAACCCGTCCGGGTGGACGCCGCTGCGCCGTGCGTGACCGGACCGGCGGGCCGGCTCAGCGGGCGGCGGTGTCCCGGCCGGGCAGCGTCTCCGGCGCCCGCCACCACACCAGCGCCGCGACCAGCGACAGCACGCCGGTCACCGCGAACGCCGGCCCGTACCCGGCCCCCTCGGCCAGGGCGCCCGCGATCAGCGGCCCGGTGATCGCGCCGAGATCGGCCGACATCTGGAACCCGGCGAGCACCGACCCACCGCGGGCGCGGTCGCCGATCACGTCGGCCACCGCCGCGTTCAGCGGCGGGTTCAGCATGCCGCTGCCCAGCCCGGCGACCAGCGACAGGGCCAGGAACAGCCACGGCGACGCGGTGTAGCCGAGCAGTGCGGTCGCCGCACCGGACACGGCGAGCCCGGCGATCAGCGGTGGTCGCCGCCCCAGCCGGTCGGCGATCCGGCCGCCGGGCAGCAGGGTCAGCGCGTTCCCGGCGGCGAACACGGCGAGCGCGACGCCACCGAAGGCGTCCTCGCGGCCCAGCGACTCGACCACCACCAGCGGCACCAGCGCGATCCGGACGCCGAACACCGTCCAGCCGTTCGCGAAGTTCCCCACCAGCGCCGCCCGGTAGGCCCGGTGCGGCAGCGCGTCCCGGAACCGCGCGCTCGGCGCCGGTTCCTCCGTGGCCGGTCCGTCCGGGCTGCGCAGCAGCCATCCGCCGACGGCGAGCACCAGCACCAGCAGCCCGGCGTAGACGAGGAACGGGGCGCGGACGTCGATCGCGGCGAGCGTGCCGCCGAGCAGCGGGCCGGCGATGTTGCCGAGCAGGAACCCGGTCGCCCAGAGGCTGGTGGCGCGCCCGCGCAGGTGCGCCGGGGCGAGCCGGACCAGCAGCGACACCGCCGAGATCGTGAACATGGTGGAGCCGATCCCGGCGACCAGCCGCAGCGCGATCAGCTGCCAGTAGGCCGTCGCGAACGCCAGCCCGCCGGTGGTCACGGCGACCACCGCCAGACCCCACACGAACACCGGCAGCTCGCCGAACCGGCCGACCACCGTCCCGGACAGCGGCGCGAACACCAGCCGGGAGAACGCGAACACGCTGATCACCGCGGACGCGGCGGTGATCCCGACGTCGAACGACCGGACGAACGCCGGCAGCACCGGCGCGACCAGCCCGAACCCGATGGCGATCGCGAACGAGGCCCCGACCAGCACGTGGATCTCGCGGGGCAGGGCGGCGCCGCGCGCCGGTACGCCGGGGACGCGGCCGTCCTGCTCGACCACGATCCCCCCTGTTCCCCGGTACCCGTACCGACGGTACGCCCGGGCCGGAACCCGGGCCGCAACCGGTACCCGGCCGTCCGGAATGGTGTCGGTGTGGAGCACGAGGAGATCGCCCGGGCGGCCCGGCTCACCGGGCCGGAGGGGACCGCACTGCTGGACCGGCTGGCCGGCACCGACCGGTCCGGTGCGGCGGCGCTGCGGATCGGCACCGCGCTGCGCCGCGAGTACGACGCCGCGCTGGTCGCCGACGCGATGGCGCTCGCCGACCTGCGCGACCGGGCCGCCGCCAAGTTCGCCCGCGCCGGGTCGATGTGGTTCACCCGGGACGGGCTGGAGCAGGCGTCGTCGGAGGTGATCGCCCGGCACCGGGCCGCCCGCTACCGCGGCCGCGGCCGGCTGACGGACCTGTGCTGCGGGATCGGCGGGGACGCGATCGCGCTCGCCGACGGGCGCGAGGTGACCGGCGTCGACCTGGACCCGGTGCACCTGTGGATGGCCCGGCGCAACGTCGCGGTGCACGGAGGGACCCTGCACCCGGTGCGGTGCGACGTGCGCGACGCCGACCTGTCCGGGACGGACGGGGTGTTCGTCGACCCGGCCCGCCGCTCGACCGGCGGGCGGATGCGCACCGGCGACTCCGAGCCCCCGCTGGACTGGTGCGTCGGGCTCACCGAGCGGACCGACGCCGTCGGGATCAAGGCCGCGCCGGGCGTCGACCACGCCGCGGCGCCGCCCGGCTGGGAGCTGGAGTTCGTCGCGCTCGGCCGGGAGCTGAAGGAGGCCGCGCTGTGGTCGCCCGCGCTGGCCGGGGCGCGGACCAGGGCGACCGTCCTGGACGCCGACGGCACCGCGCACGCGCTGGCCGGCGAGCCCGATCCGGACGACGGCGACACCGGCGTCCCGGTCGTCGAACCGGGCCGCTGGCTGCTCGACCCGAACCCGGCCGTCACCCGGGCCGGGCTGGTGACGGCGCTGGCCGGGCGCACCGGGACGTCCCGGATCGACCGGCGGATCGCCTTCCTGACCGCCGACGACGAGCCGCCCGGCACGCCGTTCGCCCGGACCCTGCGGGTGATCGACTCCCGGCCGTGGGACCAGAAGCGGCTGCCCCGGCTGCTGCGCGAGCTCGACGTCGGCGCGGTGGACGTGCGGCGCCGCGGACTGGCCGGCGACGTCGACGCGCTCGCCCGGCGGCTGCGCGGGCGCGGATCGCGGCGGGCGACGGTCGTGATGACCCGGGTCGGCGACCGGCCGTGGGGCCTGGTCTGCGTGGACCCGTGAGTCAGCCGCGGCCGGGGAAGTAGATGAACTCCAGCGCGATGCCGTCCGGGTCGCGGAACTCCAGCGTCGCGTAGTCGGTCGGGTCGGTCCGGTCGACGACGCCCTCGTGCGGCACCGACAGGGTGTCCAGCCAGGCCGCCCAGCTGTCGAGCGTGTCCCGGGTGGCGACGCCGAACGCGAGATGGTCGAGCGCGCCGCGGTCCGGGCCGCCGTCGCCGCCGGTCGGCGCGTGCAGCTCGATCATGACCCCGGTCGCCGAGTCGAGCAGCAGGGCGGCCTTGTCCGGGTCCGGCACCGGATAGCGGGCGCCGCCGACGCCGTGGTGCGGGAAGGTCATCGGCAGCCGCTGCAACCCGAGCACCCGCTGGTACCAGGTCGCGCTCGACTCCACGTCGGACACGACCGCCGACACGTGGTGGAAGCCGGTGACGGCCGGTCGTTCGATGCCCGCACCCATCGGCACCTTCTCCTCGTCCGGCCGTCACGTACGGCCTGAAGTCAATCGGTCGGGCCGACCCCGTGTCCAGGTCCGCGCCGCTGCACATGATCGACCGTGCCCGTCGGCAGCGCCACGGCGCCCTCCCCACCGGGTGCCCAGCGGGCGCCGAGCGCGCGCAGCAGACCCAGTGCGGCGACGTTCGACGCGGTGGTCCGCGCGACGAGCGGTCCACCCGATCCGGGCCCGGCCGTGGCCGTCAGCAGCCGGACGGCGGCCGTCCCGGCGCCGCGGCCGCGCGCCCCGTGGGCGAGCCAGATCCCGAACTCGGTGCCGTCCGGGCCCGGCTCCAGGCGCACCGCACCGGCGGCGCGGCCGTCCACCCGCACCACCCAGGTGCGTTCCACCGGGTCCGGCCCGAGCGACCGGCGCCGGTGGAACGCGAGGAAGCCGGAGCGCAGCCGGTCGTCCCAGACCGCACCGGGCCCGGCGGGCATCACCTCGCCCGGGTCCGCACCGGCGACGGCCGCGTCGAGCAGCTCCGCGAGCCCGCGCTCGTCGAGCGGGTCGATCCGCACGTCCACGCCGACCATCATCGCCCGCCGGGCGAGCGGATTGCCGCCGCCCGTGCCACGGTCGGCGCTGTGACCGCGAGCGTCGAGGTGCCGGAGTCGATGCGGTGCAGCGTGCTGCGCACCGCCGGAGAGCTGGAGGTGCAGGAGCGGCCGGTGCCCCGGCCGGGGCACCGGGAGGTGCTGGTCCGGATCGCCGCCGTCGGCACCTGCGGCTCCGACGTGCACTACTTCCGGCACGGCCGGATCGGCGGTTTCGTCGTGCGCGATCCGCTGGTGCTGGGGCACGAGCCGGCCGGCCGGATCGTCGCGGTCGGCACCGGGGTGGACGCCGCGCGGATCGGGCAGCGGGTGTCGCTGGAGCCGGGCGTGCCGTGCCGGCGCTGCCGGTACTGCCACACCGGCGCCTACAACCTGTGCCCGGACATGACGTTCTTCGCGACCCCGCCGGTGGACGGCGCGTTCGCCGAGTACGTCGCGATCGCCGACGACTTCGCGCATCCGGTGCCCGATCACGTCTCCGACGACGCCGCCGCCCTGCTGGAGCCGCTGTCGGTGGCGCTGTGGGCGCACCGGCGCGCCGGGACCGGGCCCGGGTCGCGGGTGCTGGTCGCCGGAGCCGGCCCGATCGGGCTGCTCGTCGCCCGGGTCGCCGCGGTGCAGGGGGCGACCGAGGTGCTGGTCAGCGACCCGGACGCCGGACGGCGCGCGCTCGCCGGATCGTTCGCGGCGACCGCGGTGCTCGATCCGGCCACCGACGACGCGGCCGGGACCGGCGTCGACGTGTTCGTCGACTGCTCGGGGGTGGCCCCGGCGGTGCTCGGCGGGCTGGCCGCGGTCCGGCCGGGCGGGACGGCGGTGCTGGTCGGGATGGGCGCCGACGAGATGACGCTGCCGGTGTCCGCGCTGCAGTCCCGCGAGATCACCCTGACCGGCACGTTCCGCTACGCGAACACCTGGCCGGCCGCGGTCGCGCTGGCCCCGTCGATGGACCTGGACCGGCTGGTGACCGGGCACGTCGACCTGGACCACGTCGGCGACGCGCTGGACCCCGGTCCGGCGCAGGTCAAGGTGATGGTCCGGCCCTGACAGACGTGTGCGGCCCGGCACCACCCCCCGGTGATGCCGGACCGCACACGGTGCGACCGGGTCCCCCACCCGGTCGTGGATCATCGGACGGATCAGGGCTGCGCCCGGCGCAGCACCAGGTATCCGCCGACCACCGACAGCGCCGCGAGGATCAGCGGGTAGCCGGCGAGGAGCAGGATCGTGGGCGTCTCCACGAAGAACGCCCCGAACGAGCGCCACGCGTTCTGCCAGGTGATGTACATGACGACCGCGGCCACCACGGCGAGCATCCCGACGCAGACCGCCCACACCCCGGTCTGGCCCCAGCGCCGGAACACCGCACCGATCGCGAGGAAGAGGAACGAGATCGCCACCAGCGGCACCCAGTAGGCGAGCACCTGCAGGAGCAGGTTGGACTGCGCCATGAAGCCCATCTCGAAGAACTGGACCTGTAGCCCCCAGCCGCCGGTCCACCGCTCGACGTGCAGCAGCAACGTCAGGATCACCGCGCTGAACAGCGTCTCGGCGGCCACCAGCAGCGAGGTGCCGAGGTAGAAGTGCCGCCGGGTGATGCCCAGGCTGAGCGCGAACGGCATGACCTGGGTCATCAGCGCCAGGTAGGTGCTGGCCGTGATGAAGTAGAACGACGACAGCGCGCCGGTGAAGCCGCTCGCCTCCTCCCCCACGTTGGCCCGGATCACCCACCAGATCGCCTGGTGGATCACGAAGACCGCGGCGAGGATCAGCCAGGCCCCGCCCACCCGGTCCCGGACGGCGACGGTGCTGAGCCGGGCTGCGGCGAGCACCCGGTCGGCGCCGGAGAACACCGGCTGCGACGTCGGCCCTGCGGTGGCGGCGGTCATGACAGGACCTCCCGGTCGAGGCGGACTCCGGAGTTCTGCTGGGTGGTCCGGACGACGAGCTGCTGCAGCGAGACCGGCTCGAACGACAGGTTCGGCTCGGAGCTGGCCGGGCGGGCGCCGGACAGGGTGACCCGCAGGAACCCGCCGAGCTGCTCACGGTGCAGCTCCACGTGGTCGCGGGCGAACCGCTCGACCGTCTCGACCGGCCCGGTGACGACGATCGCGCGGCCGCGCAGCGCCTCGGCCTCCTCGTCGATCAGCACCCGGCCCTTGTCGATCAGCACCACGTGCTCGATCAGGTCGGACACCTCGTCGATCAGGTGCGTGGAGAGCACGACGGTGCGCGGGTGCTCGGCGAAGTCGGCGAGCAGGTGGTCGTAGAACATCTGCCGGGCGACCGCGTCGAGGCCCAGGTACGGCTCGTCGAAGAAGGTCAGCGGTGCCCGCGAGGCGAGTCCGATGATCACCCCGACCACCGAGTGCTGGCCGCGGGAGAGCTTCTTGCAGGCCCGGTTCAGCGGCAGGCCGAACTCCTCGACCAGCCGGTCGGCGAACGCCTGGTCCCAGTGCGGGTAGACGTGCGAGGCGGCGGTGAGCACGTGCTGGCCCTTGTAGTCGTCCGGGTACTTCAGCGACTCCCGGATGAAGCAGGTGCGGGCCAGCGCCCGTGCGTTCTCGTAGGGCTGCTCGCCGAAGATCTCGGCGGTGCCCGACGTCGCGAAGTTCTGCGCGGTGAGGATCTGCATCGCGGTGGTCTTGCCGGCGCCGTTGCGGCCCAGCAGCCCGTGGATGCGGTTCTCCTGCAGGGTGAAGCTGACGTCGTCCAGCGCGGTCACGTCGCTGTAGCGCTTCGTGACGCCGTGCATCGCGGCGGCGATCACGCTCATCGGTCGTCCCCCCAGACGTCGATCATCTTCTTGAGCTGCTCCGCGTCGATCCCGATCTTGCGGGCCTCGATCACCAGCGGTGCGATGTACTGCCGGGCGAAGTCCTCCCGGCGGCTCTCCAGCAGCCGGGTCCGCGCCCCCTCGGCGACGAACATCCCGATCCCCCGTCTCTTGTAGAGGACACCCTCGCTGACGAGCTGGTTGAGCCCCTTGGCGGCGGTCGCCGGATTGATCCGGTGGAACGCTGCCAGCTCGTTGCTGGACGGGACCTGGGTCTCCTCCGGGTAGGTCCCGTCCACCACCGCGGAGGCGATCTCCTCCGCGATCTGCACGAACAGCGGGCGACCGTCGTCGTTCACGGCGACCTCCCGGTGTTGTAGTGCGATGGTTCATTAGTCATGTAATGAACCATAGAGCCGAAGAACCCGGCCGTCCAGTCCGGCTTCTATTTCTGTTCTGACTTATATAAGCTGCAGCTGCATGTGCTCGACGCGCCGGCTGCGCGGCTCCTCGTCGCAGCGGCTCGACGTACTCGGCACCGGACCGGCCCGCGACCGCAGGAGGGAACCCGGATGAACGACCTGCTCGACGCCCACGAGATCCACCGGCGAGCGCGCGACGGCGGTCCCGGCGAGGCCGTGGCCCGCCCGCCGGAGCAGCTGTGCGTCCTGCCGGGCGACCGGTGAGCGCCGCGCCCGGCCCGGCCGGGGAGGTCCGCCGCGGGCCCGACGGCCGGGACCGGCTGGTGTTCCGGCGCACCTTCCCGGACCCGGTCGCCGAGGTGTGGTCGGCGATCACCGACCCGGTGCGGTGCGCCCGCTGGTTCGGCACCTGGACCGGCGACGCCCGGCTCGGCGGCACCGTCGCACTGAGCCTGACCAGCGACGAGGACGGCGGCGGGCCGCCCGCCGAGACGCTGGTCACCGAGTGCGATCCGCCGCACCGGCTGGCGGTGCGGGTCGCCGAGGACGACGGGCCCGGGTGGGAGCTGTCGGTGTCGCTGGAACCCGGCGCCGGCAGCGGCAGTGATGCCGGCACCGTGCTGCACTTCGAGCAGGTGCTGCCCGCCTCGTTCAGCCCGGCCGACGCCGGGCCGGGCTGGCACTGGTACCTGGACCGGCTGGCCGCCGTGCTGGCCGGCGGGCCGATGCCGGACTGGGCGGCGACCCTGGCCGCGACGGCGCAGCACTACCCGCGCTGAGCCATCGGGACGGCCCCGCGGAACCGCAACCCGGTCGCCGGGACCCGCCGGAATCCTGAACACTGGCGGCACCCGGGGGCGGCGACACCGTCCCGCGCCACCGGAGCGCCCACGGGGTGGAACGACGGGGGCCCGATGAGCGACACCGAACCGGCCTGGCGGAGTGCCGTCGAGCTGACCGCCGACCTGGCCGCGGGCCGGGTCTCGGCCGTCGAGCTGACCGACGCGGCGATCGCCCGGATCGAGCGGCACGACCGGACGCTCAACGCGGTGTGCGTGCCGGACCTCGACCGGGCGCGCGACGCCGCCCGCGCCGCCGACGCCGCACTCGCCCGCGGCGAACGGCGGCCGCTGCTCGGCGTGCCGATGACCGTGAAGGAGTCGTTCCACATGGCCGGACTGCCCTCCACCTGGGGCATCCCGGGCCACGAGAAGGCCGTCCCGGACACCGACGCACTGGCGGTGCAGCGGGTACGGGCCGCCGGCGCCGTCGTCCTGGGCGCCACGAACGTGCCGCTGCACCTGGGCGACCTGCAGAGCTTCAACGACGTCTACGGCACCACCGGCAACCCGTGGGACCCGGACCGCACGCCGGGCGGATCGTCGGGCGGGTCGGCCGCCGCGCTGGCCGCGGGCTACGGGACGCTGTCGCTCGGCTCGGACATCGGCGGATCGCTGCGCAACCCGGCGCACAGCTGCGGCGTGTACGCGCACAAGCCGTCGCTCGGCCTGCTGCCGCTGCGCGGGCACACGCCGCCGGGGCTGCCGTTGCTGCCCGCCGAGCACGATCTCGCGGTGATCGGGCCGATGGCGCGCACCGCCGCGGACCTCGCCCTGCTGCTCGACGTGCTCGCCGGGCCGGACGAGCTCACGCACGGCATCGCCTACCGGCTCACCCTCCCGCCGGCCCGGCACACCGAGCTCCGCCACCACCGCGTCCTGGTCCTCGACGGGCATCCGCTGCTGCCCTGCTCGGCGGACGTGCGGGCCGCGATCGACGCGTTCGCCGAGGCGCTGTCCGGGGCCGGGGCCACGGTGCTGCGCGACAGCCCGCTGCTGCCCGACCAGGCCGGGGCGGCCCGGGTGTACATGCGGCTGCTGGAGTCCGGCCTCGCCGCGGGGTACCCGCCGGACGCCTACGAGCGGGCCCGCGCCAGGGCCGCCGAGCTCGCCGACGACGACCGCGGCCTGGCCGCCGAGCGCGTCCGCGGCGCCGTGCTCGGCCACCGCGACCGGGTCGCGGCCGAGCAGCACCGGGCCGGCGTCCAGCAGGGCTGGCGGGAGCTGTTCGCCGAGGTCGACGTCGTGATCGCGCCGGTCGCGCCGACCACCGCGCACCCGCACGACCACAGTTCCCCGGCCGGGCGGCTGATCACCGTCGACGGCGCCGGGTACCCCTACTTCGATCAGCTCGCGCTGGCCGGCGTCGCCACCCTGCCGGGCCTGCCGGCGACCGCGCTGCCCGTCGGCCCGGCCGCCGACGGGCTGCCGGTCGGGGTGCAGGCGATCGGCCCGATGTACGGCGACCGCACCACCCTCGCCTTCGCCGAGCTCGTCGAACGGGAGTTCGGCGGGTTCCGCCGGCCGCCACTGGACTGCTGAGTTCACACCCCGTGGCCCCGGTTCGCACCCGCCGCGACCGGTGCGAACCGGGGCGACGGGGTGCGATCAGCCCGTGCGGCCGGCGCCGCGCGGCGCCGGCCGCATCGCCACCGCGAGCAGCAGGCAGCCGGCCGCCAGCAGCACCCCGTGCGCGATCCGCAGCGCCGGCGGCCCGAAGAACTGCGGCAGGTACCCCACCAGCGCGACGGCGAGCAGCACACCCCCCCGGTCCCCCCGGTCCGGCGCGGCGCACCGCCACCGCCACCGCGATCCCGGCGACGGCCACCGCCAGCAGCCCGGCCAGGAACGTCGCGGCCGCGTACGGGCCCAGCCGGACGCCCTCGGCGAGCGCCGCGGCCTGCGCCTCGCCGACACCGGAGCCCGGCAGGCCGATCCGCTCCAGCGCGTAGGCCTCCGCGCCGTAGTACGGCAGCACGAGTGCCGCACCCGCCCCGGCCGCCAGCAGCGCCACCCAGCCGGCCCGCTCCCCCGGCGTGCCGCGCAGCCGGGCCCACACCGCGGCGAGCCCCGGCACCAGCAGCGCGAACCCGACCACCCCCAGCAGGTGCGACGGCACCCACAGCGGCTGCGCCCACACCTGCGGTCCGTCGGTCCACGGTCGCAGCGCCGGATACGCGGCGAACGCCACCCCCGCGCCGCCGAGCGCCGCGAGCCCCCATCCCGTCCGGTCCATCCCGATCCCCCTCGTCGTAGTGACGAGAGCAACGCTCTCACCACGGAGCAGAAGTCACAAGAGCATTGCTCTTCTTTCGGACCGTTGCTTCACGACAGGGGCGGTGGTCTACGGTGCGGGGGTGAACGCCTCCCGCACCGCCCGCGAGCGCGCCCGGGCCGAGCTGGTCGCCGAGATCACCGCGGCCGCCCGCCGCCAGCTGGCCGACACCGGCGCTGCCGCCCTGTCGATGCGGGCGGTGTCCCGCGAGCTCGGCATGGTCTCCTCGGCGCTGCACCGCTACTTCCCGACCCGCGACGACCTCCTCACCGCGCTGATCGTGCAGAGCTACGACGCGCTGGCCGACGCCGTGGAGGCCGCGGTCGACGGCGTGCCGGATCCGGTCGACCGCTGGCGCACGCTGGCCCGTGCGGTGCGCAGCTGGGCGCTCGCCAACCCGCACGAGTACGCGCTGATCTACGGCTCCCCGGTGCCCGGCTACCGGGCCCCGGCCGACACCGTCCCGGCCGCGGCCCGCGGCATCGCACCGCTGGGCAGGCTGCTCGCCGACGCGCACTCCGCCGGCCTGCTCACCGTCGACCCGACACCGGTGCCGCCCGGCCCGGCCGACGACGCCGCGCGGCTGCGCGCCGCACTGCACACCCCGGACCTGCCGGACGGGACCCTGCTCGCCGTGATCACCGCGTGGACCGGGCTGTTCGGGCACCTGTCGTTCGAGCTGTTCGGCCAGTTCGAGAAGGTGCTGGAACACCGCGACACCGCGTTCGACGCGGCCGTCGAACGGCTGGGCCGGATCGTCGGACTGCACGTCTGACGGTCCGGCCCCGGCTCAGCCGCCGGACCGGAACCGGTCGGGCAGCCGGTCCCGCAGCCGGTCCCAGCGCTCCCACCAGGCCGCGAACCCGCCCTGCTCGGCCCGCACCACCAGGGCCAGTGCGGCCACCGCCACCAGGACGGCCAGCAGCAGGTCCCCGAACGGCCCGAGCCCGCCGCGGCCGGTGCCCATCGACGCCGCCGCGGTGCCGACCGGCGGCAGCCAGGACCGGGTCCCGGTGACGACCAGGAAGGTCAGCGCCGCGATCAGCGCGGCGCCCTCGCTGCGGAACAGCGGCCGGGCGAACACCGAGCCGACCGCCGCACCGGTGATCCCGCAGGCCAGGTGGGCGAGCATCCCGTCGAGCAGGCCGCCGGTGGTGGCCGTGCCCCAGGCCGCGACCACCCCCCACACGACGGCGACCAGGCCGAGCGCCGCGATCCCGGCGGTCGCGGCGAGCAGCACGCCCGCCGCCACCGGGAGCGGCCCGCCCGCGGCGGACAGGGTGACCGTCCGCGCGACGTCGTCCTCGGACTCGGCGAGCGCGTGCGCGAACCAGGCCCCCACCGGGTAGAGCAGCAGCGCGCTCGCCGCCCACGGCTCGGGCAGCGGGCCGGCGTCACCGGAGAACAGGAACGCGACCACGCCGACGTAGAGCACCGCCGGGGCGATGAACCGCTCCGAACGGGCCAGGTCCTCGCCGAGCAGCATCGCCACCGCGACGGCCGACCGGGCCCGCCTCACCACTGCGGCTCCACCGGTCCGCGGGGGCGGCGCGGCGACTCCGGTGCCGCGGGCTCCCGGGGCGGGCGGGACGAGCGGGGCGGGCGGGGCGGGCCGTCCAGCACCGACGGGCGGCGGGACGGGCCGTCAGCCAGCGGGTTGTCCTCGCGGGGCGGACGGGCCGGGCCGTCCGCCGTCGACGGGTCGCCCGGCCCGGCCGACGCCGGGTTCTCCCGGCGGACCGGCCGGACCGACCGCACCGCACAGCCCGCGGCCAGCGCGGCCATCAGCCAGGCGTCGCTCTCCGGGGCGGGCACCCGCACGGTCAGCCGCCCCGGCGCCGCCGCCTCCACCCGGGCGGGCGGCAGGCTCTCCAGCACCGGCCGGGGGTCCCCGGCGCAGGCCAGGTCGAGCCGCATCACCGAGCCGGGCGGCGGCGCCGTCCGCAGCGGCACCGAGTCCGGGTCGGAGGCGGCCGCCAGCCGGCCGTGCCGCAGCCGGTGCAGGCGGGCGCCGGCGAACCCGGCGGCGGTGCCGGTGCGGTCGGTGAGCAGCAGGCCGCCGGACCGCTCGGCCAGCAACCGGGTCAGCACGTCGGCGGCGTCGTCGTCCAGCCCGGACCACGGCTCGTCGAGCACCAGGACATCCGGGTCGCAGGCCAGCGCCTGCACCAGGCCGATCTTCTGGGCGTCGGACCGGGACAGCTCGGCCATCGGCTCGTCGTCGGCGCCGGCGTAGCCGAGCTCCTCGAGCAGCTCGTCGGCGCGGTCACCGGCGTCGTCCGGGTCGATCCCGCGGATCCGGGCCATGTGGTCGAGCCAGCGCCGGGGCGGCAGCTTCATCCGGGCCGGGAACCGGTCGGGCAGGAACCCGACGACGTCGGGCCGGTCCTCGATCTCGCCCGCGGTCGGGACGATCGCGCCCGCGGCGACCCGCAGCAGGGTGGTCTTGCCGGCGCCGTCCGGCCCGCGCAGCACCGTCGGCGCGGCCGGATCCACGACCAGGTCGACGCCGCGCAGCGCGACGATGCCGGACGCGTGGGTGTGGTGGATGCCGACGAGGCGCACGACCACCTCCACCTGTCCGTCCGTCAGCTGGCTGCCGATCAGGTTCGCACAGCGGCGATCACCGGCCGTCGGCCGGTAGCACACCGGCACGCCCCGTGGTGGGACCGGCACGCGGGGCGTTCGTGATCACCCGTCCGCCGCAGTGACCGGGGTGTTCAGCGCGCGGCGGGCGCGTCCTTCTCCTGCACCCCGCCGCGTGCCCGGCGCTGCTGGACCTTCCGCCAGATCAGCCAGGCCAGCACCAGGGCGCCGAGCACCGCGACGATCTTGCTCAACGGCGACATGTAGCCCTCGACGACCTCCCAGCGCTCCCCGAGCGCGAACCCGAGATAGACGAAGAGCGCGTTCCAGACGGAGCTGCCGAGGGTGGACAGCGCGACGAACCGCAGCAGCGGCATCCCGGCGATCCCGGCCGGGATGGAGATGAGGCTCCGCACGATCGGGATGCAGCGGCCGCACAGCACGAACCAGTTGCCGTAGCGCTCGAACAGGTCGAGGCCCTTCTCCAGGTCCTTCTGGCTGGAGAGGATGAACCAGCGGTTCCCGGCCAGCCGGTGCACCCGGTCGAAGCCCAGCATCGCGCCGAGCGCGTAGAGCACGAGCGCCCCCGCGACGGCCCCCATCGTGGCCGCCGCCCAGACCGCGACCGGGTCCATCGCGCCGGTGGACGCACGGAAGCCGCCCAACGGGAGGACGACCTCCGACGGGATCGGCGGGACGACGTTCTCCAGGAAGATCAGCAACCCGATCCCGGCCGCCCCGAGCCGGTCCACGATGTCGAACACCCATTGCGTCACACACACCATGGTGCACGTGACGGGAAATCGGCGGGCGGGCCGGGCACGCTCAGACCTGGTCGCCCAGCTTGAAACCGCCCGCGGCGGAGTGCGCGAAACCGTCCGCGCCGACCGTCACCTGCGCCTCGCGGGCCTCGGTCCGCTCGGTGAGCGGCCGGGGGATGCCGTCCCGGTCGAGCACCGCCGATGCCTCGGCGTACCAGGACGGCACGACGGCGCCGCCCCAGAAGTCCCGACGCTGCTCGTCGTGCACGTCCCAGTGCACGACCGGATTGTCCGGGTCGCCGGTGTAGTAGTCGTGGGTGTAGATCTCGATCCGGTGCCCGTCCGGGTCACGCAGGTAGAGGTAGAACGCGTTCGACACACCGTGCCTGCCGGGACCGCGCTCGATCGCCTCCGGGCGGCGCAGCGCGCCGAGCCGGTCGCAGATGTGCAGGATCTGGCTGCGCTCCTGGGTGGCGAACGCGACGTGGTGCAGCCGCGGTCCGTCGCCGCCGGTCAGCGCCACGTCGTGCACGGTGGCCTTGCGGTGCAGCCACGACGCGTAGACCGTGCCCGCGGCGTCGGCGATGTCCTCGGCGACCCGGAACCCGAGGCCCTCGTAGTAGCGCTGGGCCGCGGGCACGTCCGGGGTGACCAGGTTGAAGTGGTCGATCCGGCTGATCGCGCCGGCGCCGTGCAGCTCGTAGCGGCGGGTGAACCGCTCGACGTGCTCGGCGTCGTGGAAGAACGACACCGGGAAGCCCAGCGGGTCGGTCACCCGGACCGTCTCCCCGGTCCCGCGGACCGTGCCCGCGGCGCACCGCTCGACCGGCAGCCCGAGCGCCCGGTGATGGGTCTCCGCCCGGTCCAGGTCGGCCGGGGTGCGCACCCGGTAGGCGAGTCCGGCGCAGCCCGCGACCGGACCGCGGCGCAGCACCAGGCTGTGGTGCAGGTACTCCTCGAACGCGCGCAGGTAGAGCGCGTCCGGCTCCTCGGCGGTGACGACCAGGCCGAGGACGTCGACGTAGAACCGGCGGGCCGCGGCGAGATCGGTCACGACGAGCTCGGCGTAGGCGGCCCGGATCACGTCCGGCGGGGCGGTGGTCGATGTGCTCATCTGCGGTCCCTCCGGTCAGCCCGCACCGAAGCGGGGGGTGTGCACCGGGCCGAGCGCCAGGTGCACCGCCTGCTCCCCGGTGTAGAAGTCGATCGAGCGGTGGCCGCCCTCGTGTCCCAGCCCGGACGCCTTCACCCCGCCGAACGGGGTGCGCAGGTCGCGGACGTTGTGCGAGTTCAGCCAGACCATCCCCGCCTCGATCGCCTGCGCGACCCGGTGCCCGCGGGTCAGGTCCCGGGTCCAGACGTAGCCGGCCAGCCCGTAGTCGACGTCGTTGGCGAGCGCGACGGCCTCGTCCTCGTCGTCGAACGGGGTGAGCGCGACGACCGGTCCGAAGATCTCCTCGCGGAAGATCCGGGCGTCCGGGCCGACGTCGGCGAACACCGTGGGTTCGAGGAAGTTCCCCTCCGGCAGGTGGGCCGGGCGGCCGCCACCGGCGACCAGCCGGGCCTCCTGCTTCCCGGACTCGACATAGCCGACCACCCGGGCGTGGTGCTCGGGATGCACGAGCGCACCGATCTCGGTCCGCGGGTCGGCCGGGTCACCGACGACGACCCGGCCGGCCCGCTCGGCGTAGCGCTCGACGAAGCCGTCGTAGACCCCGCGCTGGACGAGCACCCGCGAGCCCGCGGTGCAGCGCTCGCCGTTCAGCGAGAACACCCCGAACAGCGCCGAGTCCAGGGCGGCGTCGAGATCGGCGTCGTCGAACACCAGGACCGGGGACTTTCCACCCAGCTCCATCGACAGGCCCTTGAGGTTGGGCGCCGCCGCCCGGAAGATCTCCCGGCCGGTGGTCGTCTCGCCGGTGAACGAGATCAGCGGGACCTGCGGGTGCGCGACCAGCGCCGCGCCGGCCTGCTCGCCGATCCCGTGCACCAGGTTGAACACGCCGTCCGGCAGTCCGGCCTCGGTGACGATGTCCGCCCACAGGCTCGCCGAGAGCGGGGTGAACTCGGCGGGCTTGAGCACGACCGTGCAGCCCGCCGCGATCGCCGGGGCCAGCTTCCAGGACTCCAGCATGAAGGGCGTGTTCCACGGCGTGATCAGCCCGGCCACCCCGACCGGCCTGCGGTTCACGTAGTTGAGCTGGGTGCCGGGGACGGTGTACGCGTCGTCGCGCTGGGCGACGATCAGGTCGGCGAAGAACCGGAAGTTCTCCGCGGCCCGCCGGGCCTGGCCGCGGGCCTGGGTGATCGGCAGCCCGGTGTCGAAGGTCTCCCACTCGGCGAGGACGTCGGCACGGTCCTCGACCAGGTCGGCGATCCGGTTCAGCACCCGGGACCTGGCCCTGGCCGGCATCGTCGGCCACGGGCCGTCGGTGAACGCCTGCCGGGCGGCGGCGACCGCGGCGCCGACGTCGGCAGCGGAACCGGCCGCCGCGGTGAGGTAGGGGCGGTTGCCGACCGGTTCGAGGACCTCGAAGGTCGCGCCGTCGGCGGAGTCGCGGTGCTCACCGCCGACGAAGTGCCGCAGGTGCCCGGGCAGCCCGGCCGGCCGGGTCACCGGCCCGCCCCCGCCCCGGCGGGGGTGAGCAGAGCAGAGCCTGCCTCGGCGAGTGCCCGCACCCGGTCCCGGCCGGGCCCGGTGAGGCCGGTCAGCGGCGGCCGCACGTGGTCGCTCGCGATCAGCCCGCGCTCGGCGAGCAGCCACTTGACCGGCGCCGGGTTCGGCTCGGCGAAGACCAGGTCGACCAGCGGATGTGCCGCGTAGTGCAACCGGCGGGCCTCCTCGGCGTCGCCGCTGACGGCGGCCTCGTACATCCGCGCGACCGCGGTGGGGGCGATGTTCGCCAGCGCCGAGACGAAGCCGACCCCGCCCAGCGACAGCACCGGCAGGCACAGCAGCTCGATCCCGGACCAGACCATCAGGTCCGGCCCGGCGACGTGCAGCACGCGGGAGAAGTGCTCGAAGTCCCGGGTCGTCTCCTTGATCCCGACGATGTTGTCGTGCTCGCGGAACAGCGCGCCGACGGTCTCCGGCGCGATCTCGACCGCGGTCCGGGACGGCACGTTGTAGACGATCACCGGCAGGTCGGGGAACTCCCGGGCGACCGTGGAGTACCAGGCGTGCAACGCCTCCTGGGACGGCCGGGCGTAGTACGGGGTGATCACCAGCACGGCGTCGGCACCGGCGTCGCGGGCCGCCGCGGTGATCTCCAGGGTCTCGTCGAGCTTCGCCGAGCCGGTGCCCGGCACGAACGGCACCCGGTCGCCGACCTCCTCGGCCACCGTGCGGATCGCCGCGATCCGCTCGGCGGGGGTCTGCGCCGACGGCTCCCCGGTGGAGCCGCCGAGCGAGATGCCGTGTGAGCCGGCGGCCAGCTGCCAGCGGACCAGGGCGCGCAGGCTCGCGTGGTCCGGCTCGCCGGACCCGGTGAACGGGGTGACCAGTGGTGCGATCGATCCCCGGATGCGGGCCGGATCGTGGCGGAACCTCATCCCGGACCCTCCTCTCCCTCGGTCGTCTGCTCGGTTTCCGTCCGCCCGGCGTGCTCGGTGTCGTGGCGCTCGCGCCAGGCACCGGCGAGCGGGTACAGCCCGTCCAGGGCGGCGCCCTCGGCGACCCGCGCGGCGATCCAGGTCTCCTCGCGTTCCTGCCGCTCGGCGTCGGTCAGGACCTCGTCGAGCAGCTGCGGCGGGATCACCAGCACCCCGTCGTCGTCGGCGACGATCACGTCCCCGACGGCGACCGTCGCGCCGCCGCAGGCGACGGTCACGTCGGTCTCCCACGGCACGTGCCGCCTGCCGAGCACCGCCGGGTGCCGGCCCGCGGAACAGACGGGCAGGTCCAGCGCGGCGACGGCGGCGGCGTCCCGGACGGCCCCGTCGGTGACGATCCCGGCGGCGCCGCGCACCAGCGCGCGCAGCGCGAGGATGTCGCCGAGGGTCCCGGCGTCCGGGTCGCGACGGGCCTCCATGACCAGTACCTCGCCCGGACGCAGCCCGTCGACGGCCCGCTTCTGTGCGTTCTGGCCGCCACCGCGGGCGGCGAACAGGTCCGGCCGGAACGGCACGTAGCGCAGGGTCCGCGCGGTCCCGACCAGTCGCCGGCCCGGCACCAACGGCCGCACGCCGTCGATGCTCACGGTGTCGTAGCCGCGGCGGCGCAGCTGCACCGACAGGGTCGCGACGGCGACCCGGCCGAGCCGCTCGCGCAGCGCGTCGGTGAGCACCGGCGCCGGCGCGGTTCCCCAGGCGTCCGCCCGGGCCGCGTCGTCGGCCCGGGGCGGGGCGCCCCACGGTGCCAGCGGCGGACCCTCGACCACCTCGGTCCGCAATCGCCCGGTGCACACGGCGCCGTCCGCACTGCTCACCTCGACCTCGACCACCTGGCCGGGCCGGGCCACCGACGCCCCGGCGGGCGTCCCGGTGAGGACGACGTCACCCACCTCCAGGGTGAGCGTGCGGGACAGGTCGGCCACCAGGTGCCCGAGATCGAACAGCAGGGTGTCGCTGCCGCCGTCCTGCACCTCGACGCCGTCCAGCCAGGTCCGCACCCGCAACCCGGCCGGATCGAGCCCGGCCGCCGGGAGCAGCCGGGGGCCCAGCGGGGTGTAGCCGTCGGAGCCCTTGGACCGCAGGTTCGAGCCGCGGTCGGCGGCCCGCAGGTCCTGCAGGCCGATGTCGTTGGCCGCGGTCACCCAGCCGACGTGCGCCCAGCCGTCCTCGGGGCTGACCCGCCGGGCTGTCCGCCCGATCACGATCGCGATCTCGCCCTCGAAGGCGAGCAGCTCGGTGCCCGCCGGCCGCTCGACCACACCGGAGCCGGTCAGCGACGAGGCCGGTGCGAGGAAGTAGGACGCGACCGCCGGGGTGCGCCCGCGCTGGGCGGCCCGCGACCGGAAGTTCAGGTGGACGGCGACGACCTTGCCGGGCCGGTGGCCCAGCTCGGCGGTGACCGCGTCGGTCTCGTTCCCTTCCGGGGTGCTCACGTCGTTCCTCCTGTCCGGCCGATCCCGGCCGGGTCGCGGCGGGCGTGCTCGCGCAGGTCGAAGCCGGGGGCCCGCAGTTCGGCGGCCCGGGGCGGGTCCGCCGCCAGTACCCGGCGGGCCGCGACGTGCACGGCGGGCTGGTTCACCGACTCGACGGCGGCCAGCCGTCCCGCGCGCAGGTGCCCGACCGAGAACCGGCCGGTGTCCGGCTCGCCGAGCACGATCCGCTCGTCGCCCGGGACCGGCACCCCCGCGATCTGCAGGGTCAGCTCGCCCTGCCGGCTCCAGAACCACGCGGGCCCGGCCGGGCCGGGGTCCTCGCCGAGCACCGCGGCCGCGACCCGGCGGGCCTGGTCGGTGGCGTTCTGCACGGACTCCAGTCGCAACCGTCCGGTGCGGGCGCAGTCCCCGACGGCGTACACCGCGGGGTCGGCGGTGCGCAGCCGGTCGTCGACCAGGACGCCGTCGTCGACCGGGAGCCCGGCCTGCCCGGCCAGCTCCGTACGCGGTACCGCACCGACACCGACCAGCACCAGATCGGCCCGGTACCGGTGTCCGCCGGTGCCGACCACGCCGGTGACCCGGCCGCCGGCGCCGGTGAAGCGCAGCACCGACCCGCCGGTGTGCAGCACCGTCCCGGCCCGCCGGTGCACCTGCGCCACATGTGCCGCGACCTCGGGGGACGCGGTGCGCGACAGCGGGCGCGCCGCCGCCTCCAGCACCGTCACCGGCAGGTCCCGGGCACGGGCCGCGGCGGCGACCTCCAGACCGACGAACCCGGCGCCGACGACGACCAGCGACCGGCACCGTTCCAGCCCGGTCCACAACGCATCCGCGTCGGCCAGGGTGCGCAGGCCGTGGATGCCGCCCAGCTCGATGCCGGGTACCCGCAGCGTCCGGTTGACCGATCCGGTGGCGAGCACCAGTGCGTCGTAGCCGAGCACCCGGCCGTCGGCCAGCCGGACCGTGCGCGCCGTCCGGTCGAGGCCGGTCACCGGTACCCCGGTGCGCAGGGTGATCCTGCGCTCGGCGAGTTGACCGGTCGAGCGCAGCGGCAGCGGGCGTGGCGGTGCCGCCGCGGCGAGGTGTTCCTTGGACAGCGGTGGGCGCTGGTAGGGCGGCACCGGCTCGTCCCCGACGACGGTCACCGGACCGCGGTGGCCGCGCTCGCGCAGCGCCTCGGCCACCGCGATCCCGCCGTGCCCGGCCCCGACCACCACGACCCGCTGCTCAGACCTGGGTGCCGGGGACATCGACCTCCACCTCCCCGAGGCGGTCGCCGAGCACCACCTGGCAGCCGAGGCGGCTGCGCCGGTCGTCCCGCGGGGCGGCGGTGCAGTCGAGCATCTCGTCCTCGTCCGGCCCGACCGGACCGAGCGCGCCGAGGTAGCCGTCGCGGACGTAGACGTGGCAGGTGGCGCACATGGCCTGGCCACCGCACTCGCCGACGACCCCGGCGACGCCGTTCTCCACCGCGGCCCGCATCACGTTCGACCCGGCGTCGGCGTCGACGACGTCGGCGGGGCGGCCGCCGGGGTGGTGGTAGGTCACGCGGGGCACGGGGCCTCCCCGGCGCCGTCGCGATCCCACCGCACGGGGAGCCCGAGCACGCCCCGGAAGACCCAGCCGCCGATCGTGGCGGGGCGGTCCGGATCGGGCCGCAGGCCGGGCAGCCCGTCGAACAGCCGGGGCAGTGCGACGCCGACCACCGACGTCCGCGCGACCCAGGCGCCCGCGCAGAAGTGGTTCCCGCCGCCGAAGGCGAGATGCGCGGTCCGGGGCCGGTCGACGTCGAACCGGTCCGGGTCGTCGAACACCGCGGGATCCCGGTTGGCGGCCGCGACCACGATCCCGAGCCGGGCGCCGCGCGGGATCGCCATTCCGCCCAGCTCGGTGTCCCGGGTGGCCTCGCGCGGGTACATGCTGATCGGCGACACCCAGCGGACGGACTCCTCGAAGGCGTCCGACCAGCGCCCGTCCGCGCGCACCGTGGCGAGCTGGCCGGGCCGCTCCAGCAGCGCCCACACGGTGGTGGCGATCGCGTCGCGGGGCTCGTTCACCCCGCCGCCGATGGTCATCTTGAGGTTGGCCCGGACCGACTCGATCGGCATCCCCGAGCCGGCCAGCGCGGACAGCAGGGTCGCGTCCGGCTCGGCGCGCAGCACCCGCAGCATCTCGTCGACGGCCTCGTCGACCTCGGCGGACGACCGCTCGGCGAGCGCCCAGACGTCCGGGTCGTCGGCGTAGTTGCCGGTGCCGTCGATCATCGTCTGCGACCAGCGGAGCAGGTCGGCCGCGGTCGCGTTGCGGAAGCCGATGATCTGCCGCAGGTTCTCCGCGGCGTAGGGCGCGGCGAACTCCTGCACCAGGTCGGCGCCCGGCCCGGCCCGGCGCAGCCGCTCCAGGCAGGCGTCGGCGTTGTGCTCGAACACGGCCCGCCACTGCGCGGCGATCGCCTTCGGCCGGAGCACGCCGCCGTAGGCCCGGCGTTCGGTGTCGTGTTCGGGATCGTCCTTGCGGAGCATGCTGTGCCCCATCGAGCGCTTCATCAGCGAGCCAGCCTCGTCGGCGGTGAACCGTTCCTGGTCCAGCTCGACGGTGTGGCAGGCCGCGTGGCCGAGCACCAGATACCGGCCGACCGCGGGCACCCAGTGCACCGGGGCCTGCGCCCGCAACCGGTGGTAGATCGGGTACGGGTCGGCCCAGAGCTGCTCGATGGTCACCCCGTCGGCGGTCGGGACGCGCCGGGCGGGCGCTGCGTCCGTCGTCATCGTCGACCACGTCCCCTCGTCGGAATCGCTCTCCCGGACGAGTGTGTCCGCGCCCACCTACGTAGGTAAACTTCACAATTGCTCGGTATATCCACACCAACAGTTCGGTAAGGGGATCGGTGCCCGGGTACACGCTCCGCCAGCTGACCTGCTTCGTCGCCGTCGCCGAGGCCGGGTCGATCTCCGCGGCCGCGGCCGGGCTGCACGTCACGCCGACCGCGGTCGCCTCCGCGGTGACCGATCTGGAACGGGTGTTGCGCACCCAGCTGATGGTCCGGCGCAAGGCGCACGGGATCGTGCTCACCCCGACCGGGGCGCTGCTGCGGGAGCGGGCCGCGCTCCTGCTGCGCGACGCCGACGAGCTGCAGCTGGCGGTTGCGGGTGGCGGGACCGAGCTGGCCGGCCCGTCCAGCGGGAGCGGCGGATGACGGAAGTAGCCGGCGACCAGCCCGAGCAGGCCGCCGACCAGCAGCCCGATCGCGGCGGCGACCAGGCCGACATGTTGATGAGCACGTAGATCACGGCCACCACCACGACGATCCCCTGGATCGTGGGGATGTCCTGGAACGGGACGGACTGGATCACCAGTGCGCCGAGCCCGGGCAGCGCGAACAGCGACTCGACGATCACCGCCCCGCCCAGCAGCCTGCCCATGGACAGCCCGGCGACCGTGGTCAGCGAGAACAGCGAGGGCCGGAGCACGTGCCGCAGCAGCACGTACCCGGGTGGCAGGCCGCGGGCCCGGGCGGACAGCACGAACTTCTCCTGCAGGGTGGCGATCACGTCGCTGCGCAGCAGGCGGTAGTAGACGGCCGCCTCCATCAGGGCCAGGCTCAGCGCGGGCAGGAACGCGAACCGCAGGTTCCCGACCGGGTCCTCGGTGAAGGGCACCCAGCCGCCGACCGGGAACACCCGCACCTGCACGGCGAGCAGGTAGATCAGCAGCATGGCCGCGGCGAAGCCGGGCAGCGACAGCAGCGCCGACGACGCGGTGCCGGCCGCCCGGTCCAGCCGCCCGCCGGACCGGGCGCCCGCCACGAGTGCCAGCGGCACCGCGATGAGCAGCGCCATGACCACCGACAGCATGGCGATCTGGAAGGTGACCCAGAAGCGGTCGGCGATCACCTCGGTGACCGGCATGCCCATCCGCAGCGACGTGCCGAGGTCACCGGACAGCGCGGCGAGCACCCACTCCCCGTAGCGCACCAGGAACGGGCGGTCCAGGCCGAGCTCCGCGTTCAGCCGGGCGACCTGCTCCGGGGTCGCCTGGTCGCCGAGCATGGCGAGCGCGGGCGAGCCCGGCATCAGGTCGACCATCGCCGTGGTGAGCAGCGTGATCAGGATCAGGACCGGCACCAGCCGGAGCAGTCGGCTCCCGACTTGACGCAGCACGGTGGCTCCCCTCGGTCGCGAGCAGGCGGATCAGGGACGGAAGCCGATCGAGTCCCAGCGGAGCAGGCCGCGGCTGGTGTACTCCAGCCCCGTCACCTCGCCGGTCATCAGCGTGGTCATCGTCGGGGTGAAGGTGAACAGCCCGGGCAGGTCGGCGACGAAGCGCTCCTGCACCGTGCGGTACTCCGCGGCGCGCTGCTCCGGGTCGCCCGCCGAGCGGGCCGCGAGCAGTGCCGCGTCCACCTCCGGGTGGCTGTAGCCGGGGGTGTTGAAGCTGCCGTCGGTGTGCAGCAGGTTCACCAGGCTCGGCTCCGGGTCGGGGAACCGGTACGAGCCGGGATACGGGCTCATGTCGTAGTCCTTGCGCATGAACACCCGCTCGCGCGCCGCGGTGATGTCGATGTTGTCGATCCGCACGTCGACGTTCGCCAGGTCGCGCAGCTGGCTCTGGATGAACTGCGCGGCGCGGGTGTTGACGTCGTTCCCGCTGATGTTGACGAACACGAACTCGACCGGCCCGCTCTCGGCGGCGATCTCGTCGAACAGCTGCTGGGCCCGCTCCCGGTCGGCGTCCGGGAAGGTCACGTCCGGCTCGTGGAACGGCGAGCCGGGCACGAACAGCGTCTGCGCCGCCTGCGCGTCCGCCGTGCCCTGCATGACCTCGGAGAGCTGCTGGCGGTCGATGGCCCGGTAGATCGCCTCGCGGGCGCGCGGGTCGTCGAACGGGGCCCGCTGGTTGTTGAAGTAGATCCAGCCGCCGCCGTTCTGGGCCTCCTGGTGGACGTTCAGGTTCATCCCGGCGGCCTGCTCGTAGAGCGCGAGATCGGCGTCGGAGTTCGGCGGCTGCATGTCCGCCTGGCCCGAGGCGATCGCGTTGACCCGCTGGTTCGCGTCCGGCACCAGATTGATCCGGACCTGCTCCAGGTACGGCCTGCCCTCCTGCCAGTAGTCCGGGTTCGCCGTGTAGATCTCGTGGCTGTCCCGCGCCCACTCGGTGAGCTGGTAGGGCCCGGCGCCGACCGGGTTCTCGAAGAAGCCGTCCGGGTCGGCGGCGACCGCGGCGGGCGACACCACGAACGGCAGCGACGCGGCGATCATCTTGTCCAGGTGCCGGTTCGGCTCGGGCGTCTCGATCCGCAGGGTCAGCGGATCGGTGACCGTCATGTCCCAGGTCGCGATCGTGCCCGCCTCGGCGGACATGTCCAGCTCGACGTAGCGCTGGTAGGTGAAGCGCACCGCCTCGGCGTCGTAGGGGGTGCCGTCGGTGAACGTCACGCCCGGCCGGATCCGCATGGTCCACACGGTGCCGTCCTCGGACGGCTCCAGGCTCTCGCCGATGTGCGGGACGGCCTCCCCGGTGACCGGGTCGGACAGGAAGAGGTGGTCGTAGACCGCCGCCAGCCTGGTGGCGTCCCCGGTGGGGGCCATCGTCGTGTCCTGCGCAGGGTCGAACGAGCGGGTCGGGATCGGCATCGCCATGGTGAGCGTGCCGCCGGGCGCCGGCTCGGCGTCCACCGGCGCGCTCTCACCGGTGCCGCCGGCGGCGCCCCCGCACGCCGCGAGCAGCGACGCGGTGAGCAGGACACCGCCGAGCACCGCCCATCGGTTCCTGACTCCGTTCCGGAAAGCTGTCGACATCGGTGTCGCCTCGTTCCTCGAGAAGGGCTGCTTCGTCACGTCCGTCCGGTCATCACGGGGAGAACCGGGAGAGCAGGTGGTGGTCGAGCGCGTCGTCGGGGGTGTCCAGGTGCGCGGTGGTCGTGAAGTGGTTGTGCCCGGCCAGCCGGAACAGGTCCGGCGGGTGGCCGGTGCGGCGGGTGTGTGCGTCCACCAGCAGCGCGGCCTGCCGTTGCGCGCCCGCCGGGTCGTGCTCGGCGAGCACGTAGTGCACCGGCACCGGGGACGCCAGCAGGCCGGTCAGCGGCGACGCCGCTCGGTGTACGTCCGGGTCGTCCCCGAGGTACGGCTGCAACCGGGCGGCCTCGAAGCTCGGCAGGTCGTAGGCGCCGGACAGGAGCACCACCGAGGCGACCCCCGGCCCGCCGGCCGGGTGGAACCGCGGATGGGCGAGGTAGGTCGCGGCGTGCACCGCGCCGGCCGAGGTACCCATCAGGTGCACCCGGGCCGGGTCGCCGCCGTGCGCCCCGATCCGGGAACGGACCCACTCCACCGCGGCCGCGACGTCCTGCGCCCCGGCCGGCCAGCGGTGCTGCGGCGCGAGCCGGTAGGACATGGTCACCCCGACCATCCCGCGCCGGACCGCCCAGCGACCGACGTTGTCGTGGAAGGGGCCGTCCGGCCGGCGCCTGCCACCCGCGACGAACCCGCCGCCGTGCGCGAACAGCACCACCGGCCGCGGCCCGCCGGGCCGGGCCGGGGTGAACACGTCGAGCTGCTGCCGCGGGTCGGCACCGTAGGACAGGTCGCGGTGCACCCGGACGTCCGGGCCGTCCCGGTGGTACGGCGCGTACAGCGCGTAGGACGCGTCGGCCGCCTGCGGGGTCACCTCGCTCCCGATCGCGGCGACCCGGCGGGCGAGCTGCGCGGCGTCGAACATCCCGGGCCCGCCCGCGCTCAGTCCGCTGCCGGCAGCCACTCGGTCTCCCGGCCGTCCTCGGTCGGATAGTCCCGCCGCGCGGGCGGGGCCATCCCCCCGCCGGACGGCATCGCCCCGACCTCGACGGTCGGTCCCGGTCCGGTCCGGCGGGGCCGCTCGGGCCAGCGGAACCAGTCCAGGGCGTTGTCGTGGAAGACCCGGTCGTGCCAGCCGGCGGGCAGCCGGGCGGCGATGTCGTCGACCGGGTCGGTGTTCCAGTACGGGTAGCCGGACGAGTAGCAGAGCAGGTCGGCCGGGTCGCCGAAGCTCTCCAGCAGCCGGACCACCCGCTCCGCGCCGTCCGGCTCGGCCGGGCGGTCGATCGGCCACGTGGAGACCCGCACGTGCGCGCGGAGGTAGTCGCTGGGCGGCCTGCGCACCCACGGCACCTCGCGCCGCAGGCCGCGCCAGTTCACGTCCAGCCGGAAGAACAGGCCGGGGATCCAGGCCGCGCCGGCCCCCGAGACGAACAGTCGCAGGCCGGGGAACCGCTCGAAGACGCCCTGCACGATCATGCTCTGCACGTGGGTCATGATCGGGCTGTAGGCGAGCGCCGAGACCTCGGCGAAGGTGGCCGGGAGGCCGCCGGCGGTCGGATGGGTCAGCGTGTCCGCGCCGACGTCGCCGCCGGTGTGCAGTACCACCGGCAGGTCCATGTCGCAGGCCGCACGGTAGATCTCGTGGTAGGCGGGATGCCCGAACGGCTTACCGAGGCCGTTGGCCGCCATCAGCGCGCCGACCATCCGGTCGTGCGCGCCGGACCGGCGGATCTCGGCGGCGCCGTCGTCGGGGGTCTGGTTCGGGACCAGGACCAGCCCGTGCAGCCGCGGGTCGGCGGCGAACCACCGCTCGACGGTCCAGTCGTTCATCGCCCGGGCGATCTCCAGCGCGCGGTAGGTGTTCGGTACCGCGGGGACGAACATGCCGCGGTCGTGGCTCAGCACCGCGCGGCGCACCGGAACGTCGTCGAGCGCCTGGCGCACCGTCAGCGCCGGATCGGAGCCGGCCGGGACGCCGCCGGGCCCGGCCGAGGCCAGGTAGTCACCGGTCGGGTGGCGGTAGGGGGTCGAGGGCAGCAGCGGCATGGCGCCGGCCCCGCCGGGGAGCGTGCCGGGCGTCCCGATGTGCTCGCGCCATCCGTCCGGCATCAGGTCGGTGACCTCGGTCTGGGTGGACCAGTGGTGATGGACGCAGGTGTCGATCACCGGTCCGCGGTAGCCGCCCACGTCATCGCCTCCCCATCCGGACGTGCACCCGTCCGCCGTCGTCGACGTGCACCGGGTAGGTCCGCACCTTGTAGCCGGGGCACGGGGACTCGCCGCTGACCAGCGAGAACTCCCACCGGTGCCACGGGCACAGCACGACCGGCTCGGCGGGATCGGCCAGCACCTCCACCCCGTCGGCGGTGAACCCGGCCGACAGCCCGGTCTGCAGGAAGCCCTCGGTCAGCGGCGCCGCCTGGTGCGGGCAGCGGCTGCGCACGGCGTAGATCCGCTCCCCCCACCGGCACACGCCGAGCTCGACCCCGGCCGCCTCGACCCGGCGCAGGGTGCGGTCCGGGAAGTCCTCGGCGGCTCCGATGTCGACGGTGCTCATCGGAGGGCACCGGCCGGCTCGGGCGAGGGCTGCAGCCGCAGCACGTCGCGGGCGTTGCCGTGGAAGACCTTGGGCAGCCAGTCGCGGGGCAGCCGGCGCGCCACGTAGAACGGGTCGTCGGCGTCCCAGTGCGGGTAGTCGCTGGAGAAGCAGAGCACGTCCTCCATCCCGCCGAGGGCCTCGAACAGCTCGATCAGCTGGTTCCGCCGCGGGGTCAGCTCGAACGGCTGGGTGCTGAGCCGGATGTGGTCACGGAAGTAGTCGCTCGGGAGCCGGCGCACCCAGTCGCTCTCGGCCCGCAGCTCCCGGTAGTGCGCGTCCATCCGCCACAGGAAGTGCGGCACCCAGGCCAGGCCGGTCTCCAGGAGCAGCACCTTCAGCTGCGGGAACTTCTCGAACGTCCCCTGGCTGACGAAGCTGCCGATGTGGGTGAGGGTCGGCTGCTGGAGCAGGGTGTGCCACTCCAGGCGCGAGTTCGGGATGCCGCCGGCCGCGGTGTGGGCGAGCCCGCCCTCGGTCTCCCCGGCCGCGCCGTGGATCGCGATCGGCAGCCCGGCCTCGTGCGCGGCCCGGTAGATCGGGTCGTACACCGGGTGCCCGAGCGGCTTGCCGAACGCGTTCCAGGAGAACAGCACGGCGGTCACTCCCGGGTGGTCCGCCATCCGGCGGATCTCGTCGGCCGCGGCGTCCGGCAGCTCGGTCGGGACGACGATGGTCGTCCGCAGCCGGGGGTCGCGCGGCAGCCAGGTCTCGACCACCCAGTCGTTCATGGCGCGGGCGATCGCCAGGCCGAACTCCGGGTTGCGCTGGGCGACCTCGTGCCCGATGTCGAAGGACAGGTTGGCGATCTCGATCGGGAACGGATCGAGGTGCTGCTCGAGCATCAGCTCGTAGGACGTCCCGACGCCGTCCGCCGGGACGGCCTCCAGCCGTTTGTTCACCCCGCGCTGGAAGGGGTAGGTCAGGCCGGCGGGCATCAGCGCGGCGCGGGCCCCACCGGTGCGCGCCCGGACGTGGTCCTGCCAGCGTCGCGGCAGCCGCTCCAGCAGCTCGTCGGTGTGCCGCCACCGCTGGTGGACGTCCACGTCGATGATCGGCCCGTCATAGGCTGATGCCCGGTTTGTCACGCGGTCTCCCGTATGTCGGCTGCGTCGGTGCTGCCGATCAGCAGTCTGCTGGGCGGACCTAAGGCGTGAAAAGCATGAGTAACTTTCCCCGAAGAAAACTTCTACTGTTGTATCCGTGCGCTACACGCTGCGTCAGCTGGAGTACTTCGTGGCCGCCGCGGAGGCCGGGACGCTCAGCGGGGCCGCCGACCGGTGCCACGTCTCGCAGGCCGGTGTCGCACTCGCGATCACCGAGCTGGAACGCGCACTCGGTGTGCAGCTGCTGCTGCGACGCAAGGCCAAGGGGGTGTCCCTGACACCCGCGGGCCAACGGCTGCTCGGCGAGGTCCGGGCGCTGCTCGGGCAGGCCGAGGAGCTGCAGGCAGCAGCGGAGAGCAGCGGCACCCAGCTGGCCGGGCGGCTGCGGATCGGCTGTTACACGGTGCTCGCACCGTTCTTCGTGCCGCCGCTGCTGGACCGGTTCGCCGAGGCACATCCGCAGCTGCGGCTGGAGGTCGTCGAGGACACCCAGCCCGCACTTCAACGACTGCTGCTCGACGGGGCGATCGAGGTCGCGCTGCTCTATGACCGCGGGCTGCATCCCGACCTGGGCCACCGCCCGGTCCGGCGGCTGCGGCCCTACGTGCTGCTCGCCGCCGACCACCCGCTGGCCGGGGACCCGCACGTGCACCTGTCCGCGCTGGCCGGGGAGCGGCTGATCCGGCTCGACCTGCCGCCGCTGTCCCCGGGGGCCGAGACCCTCATGTCCGGCCGGGACGCCTGGTACCGCACCCCCAGCCTGGAGCTGGTGCGCTGCCTGGTCGGCCGCGGTCTCGGCTACGCGCTGCTCGTCCAGCACCCGCTGACCGACGTGACCTACGACGGTCACCGGGTGGTCGCACTCCCGATCGCCGACGAGGTCCCCGACGTGGCGGTGGTGCTGGCGCACCCGCACGGCGCCCAGCTCACCCGGCGGGCGGCCGCGCTCGGTGAGTTCTGCCGGACCGTCCTGCCCGGCCCGGCCGAACCGCCCGGATCTCCCGAACCGCCGGAACCATCGGGACCGGACGGGAGCGGCCCGCCGGTCGGGGCGCACGGCCCGGCCGGCGGGTGACCACACACGCGGGCCCCGCCAGCCAGGGTGCCGGCGGGGCCCGTGTGCAGGTCCGGGATCAGGCGGCCGCGGTGGCCGACTCCCCCTTCGCGGCCCGGTCCCGCAGCGACTGCGGGACGTCGAACCGGTCGCCGTAGCGCTCCTTGAGCTCGTCGGCACGCGCGACGAAACCGGCCGGGCCACCGGGGTAGCCCTCGATGTACTGCAGCACCCCACCGGTCCACGGCGGGAAGCCGATGCCGAAGATCGAGCCGATGTTGGCGTCGGCGACGGTCTCCAGCACGCCCTCGTCGACGCAGCGCACCGTCTCGATCGACTCGATGAACAGCATCCGCTCGCTGAGCTCGTGCAGGTCGACGTCGTGGTTGGTCGCGCCGAACTGCTCGCGCAGGCCGGGCCACAGGCCGGTCCGCTTGCCGTCGGTGTAGGAGTAGAAGCCGGCGCCGCCGCTCTTGCCCTTGCGGTCGAACTCGTCGACCATCCGGTCGATCACCGCGTCGGCCGGGTGCGGCGTCCAGGTGCCGCCCGCGGCCTCGACGCCCTTGCGGGTCTCCTCGCGGATCTTGCGCGGGAGGGTGAGGGTCAGCTCGTCCATCAGCTGCAGCACCGGGGCCGGGTAGCCGGCCTGCGACGACGCCTGCTCGATGGTCTGCGGGTCGATGCCCTCGGCCAGCATCGCGACGCCCTCGTTGATGAAGGTGCCGATCACCCGGCTGGTGAAGAAGCCGCGCGAGTCGTTGACCACGATCGGCGTCTTCTTGATGCCGAGGGTCAGGTCGAACGCCTTGGCCAGCGCCTCGTCGTTGGTCCGCTCGCCCTTGATGATCTCGACCAGCGGCATCTTGTCGACCGGCGAGAAGAAGTGCAGGCCGATGAAGTCGTCCGGCCGCTCCACCCCGGAGGCCAGCTCGGTGATCGGCAGGGTGGAGGTGTTGGAGCACAGCAGCGCGTCCGGGTTCACCACCTTGACCGCCTCCGCGAACACCTCCTGCTTGAGCGCGACGGACTCGAAGACCGCCTCGATCACCACGTCGGCGCCGGCGAGATCGGCGTAGTCGTCGGTCGGGGTGATCCGGGCGAGCAGCGCGTCACCCTTCTCCTGCGTGGTCTTCCCGCGGGCGACGCCCTTCTCGACCAGGTTCTCCGAGTACGCCTTGCCCTTGGCCGCGGCCTCGGCCGAGACGTCCTTGAGCACGACCTCCCAGCCGGCGAGCGCGCATACGTAGGCGATCCCGGCGCCCATCATCCCGGCGCCGAGCACGGCGACCTTGGTGGGCTGCCACTTCTCGGGTGCGTCCGGGCGGGACTTGCCGCCGTTGATCGCGTTGAGGTCGAAGAAGAACGCCTTGGTCATGTTCTTCGAGACCTGGCCGGTCACCAGCTCGGTGAAGTAGCGGCCCTCGATCCGCAGCGCGGTGTCGAAGTCGACCTGGCTGCCCTCGACGGCGGCGGCCAGGATGTTGCGCGGCGCCGGCATCGGCGCGCCCTTGAGCTGCTTGCGCAGGTTCGCCGGGAACGCCGGGAGGATCGACGCCAGCGACGGCGTCGACGGCGTGCCGCCGGGGATCTTGTACTTCGGCTGGTCCCAGGGCTGCTTGGCCTCCGGGTTGGCCTTCACCCAGTCCTTCGCCCTCGCCACGACCTCGTCCGGGGTGGCCGCCAGCTCGTCGACGATCCCCAGCTCCAGCGCCTTCGCGGGCTTGAGCCGCTGGCCCTGCGCGAGGACGTTCATGAAGCCGTTGGCGATGCCCAGCATCCGGGTGACGCGGGTGACGCCGCCGCCGCCGGGCAGCAGGCCCAGGGTGACCTCGGGCAGGCCGTAGAGCACGCCCTTCGCGTCGATCCCGACCCGGTGGTGGGCGGCCAGGCCGATCTCCAGCCCGCCGCCGAGCGCGGTGCCCGCCATCGCCGCGGCGACCGGACGGCCGAAGGTCTCCAGCCTGCGCAGCTGGTTCTTCACCTCGGTGACCATCTCGAAGACCTGCGGGGCGTCGTCGGCCCCGGCCGCCGAGAGCTGCTCCAGGTCGCCACCGGCGAAGAAGGTCTTCTTCGCCGAGGTGATGACGACGCCGACGATGTCGTCCTTCGCCGCCACGATCTCGTCGACGACCCGGCCCATCGCCTCGCGGTAGCGGTCGTTCATGGTGTTGGCGCTGCGGCCCGGGTCGTCGAGGGTGACGACCGCGATCCCGTCCGCGTCGGTCTCCCAGCGGACGGCCTGCTCGTTGCTCACAGTGGTTTCCTTCCGAGGCTCACGCGAACTGTGCTGATGGTTCGGCACGCCGGCCTCACAGCCGCTCGACGATGGTGGCGATGCCCATGCCGCCGCCGACGCACAGCGTGGCGAGGCCCCGGCGCAGGTCGCGGCGCTCCAGCTCGTCGACCAGCGTGCCGAGGATCATCGCCCCGGTGGCGCCGAGCGGGTGGCCCATCGCGATGGCCCCGCCGTTGACGTTGGTCTGCTCGTGCGAGATGCCCATGTCGCGCATGTAGCGCAGGGCGACCGCGGCGAACGCCTCGTTGATCTCGAACAGGTCGATGTCGTCGACCGTGAGACCGGCCTTGGCGAGCGCCTTGCGGGACGCGGGCGCCGGGCCGGTCAGCATGATCGTCGGGTCGGCGCCGGACAGCGCGGTGGCGACGATCCGGGCCCGCGGGGTGAGGCCGTTCGCCTTCCCGGCGGCCTCGGTGCCGATCAGCGTGAGCGCGGCGCCGTCGACGATGCCGGACGAGTTGCCGGCGTGGTGCACGTGGTCGATCTTCTCGACCCAGTGGTACTGCTGCAGCGCGACGGCGTCGAACCCGCCGTCGCGGCCCATCATCTCGAACGACGGCTTGAGCCCGCCGAGCGTCTCGACGGTCGCGCCGGCCCGGATGTGCTCGTCGCGGTCCAGCACGGTCAGGCCGTTGCGGTCCTTGACCGGGACGACGGAGCCGGCGAAGCGGCCGTCGGCCCAGGCCTTCGCGGCGCGCGTCTGCGACTCGACGGCGAACGCGTCGACGTCCTCGCGCGAGAAGCCCTCCAGGGTGGCGATCAGGTCGGCGCCGATGCCCTGCGGCACGAAACCGGTCTCGTAGGCGGTGTCCGGGTCCATCGCCCAGGCCCCGCCGTCGGAGCCCATCGGCACCCGGCTCATGGCCTCGACGCCGCCGGCGATGACCATCTCCTCCATGCCGGAGCGCACCTTCTGCGCGGCCGTGTTCACCGCCTCCAGGCCGGACGCGCAGAACCGGTTGAGCTGGACGCCGGCGACGGTGTCCGGCAGGCCGGCCGCGATGGCGGCGGTCTTGGCGATGTCGCCGCCCTGGTCGCCGATCGGCGAGACGACGCCGAGCACCAGGTCGTCGACGACGGCCGGGTCCAGCTCGGGATTGCGCCTGCGCAGCTCGTCGACCAGGCCGACCACCAGGGAGATCGGCTTGACCTCGTGCAGCGAGCCGGACGCCTTGCCCCGGCCGCGCGGTGTGCGGATCGCGTCGTAGATGTAGGCCTCGGGGATCTCGCTCATCCGAACCTCTCGTGGGTGGTCGGTAGGCGTGACGCGTGGGGCGCCATCGCTCCTACTTGCTGGTAGCTTTTGTTACAGCAGCACTGTCACATGGTCAATACGCCCGACCGAGGATGTGACAGCAACGATGTCACACCAGCGGTGTCACACCAAGAATGTCACATCATCACTGTCACGTTCGAGGTCCGGGCCGTAGCCTGCTCGCCATGTCCGCTCCGGCAACACCCGACCTGCTCACCGTCGACCAGCTGGCCGAACGGACCGGGGTCTCGGTGCGCACGATCCGGTTCTACGCCGGCAAGGGCCTGCTCCCGGCGCCGCTGCTGCGCGGCCGCACCGGTCTGTACGACGCCGGGCACCGGGCCCGCCTCGAGCTGATCAGCGAGCTGACCGGGCTCGGCTTCACGCTGGCCGCGATCGAGCGGCAGCTGGAACGGCTCCCGCACGACGCCGGCCCCGAGGAGCTCGCGCTGCAGCGGGCACTGCTCACCCCGTGGATCCCGGAGCACGGCGAGGACCTGACCCGCGCCGATCTCGACCGCCGGGCCGGCCGCCCGCTCACCGACGACGACGTCGACACCCTGGTGACCCTCGGCGCGCTCGTCCGGCACGACGACGGCCGGGTCCGGGTGCACGGCGCCACCGCGCTCGCCACCGCGCTCGCCGCGCTGGACTCCGGGCTCCCGCCGGAGATGTGGCAGCGCGCGCAGGCCGCGATCGAGAAGCACACCTCCGCGCTCGCCGAGGACCTGATGGCGCTGTTCCAGGACGAGGTGCTGCAGCCCTACCGGGACCGCGGCCGGCCCGCCGACGAGCGGAGCAGGCTGGCCGCGGCGCTGTCCCGGCTCAAGCCGATCACCGTGCAGGGGGTGGTCACCACGTTCGGCCGCGCGGTGAACCGGACGATCCGGGAGCGGATGGGCGGGACACCGCAGGACGGGTGAACCGCGCCGGACGGTCGTAGCATCACCGCATGGCGACCTTCGAGTTCCCGGTGCGGGTGCGCTACCACGAGGTGGACGCCCAGGGTGTGGTGTTCAACGCCTGGTACCTGGCCTGGTTCGACGAGGCGATGACCGAGTTCCTGGAGCACCGGGAGCTGACCTACCGGGCGATGCTCGACGCCGGCTACGACGTCCAGCTGGTGCACACCGAGCTGGACTGGCGGGCCGGGGTCGGCTGGGGCGAGGACGTCGTGGTCGCGGTGTCCACCGCCCGGATCGGCCGGACCAGCTTCGCGCTGGACTTCGAGGTGCGGGCGCTCGACGACGCCGGGAACCGGGTCGTCACCTGCGACTGCCGCACCGTGTACGTGGTCATCGCGGTCGACGGCTCGGGCAAGCAGGAGGTGCCGCCGCTGATCCGCAACGCGCTCGGCGAGGAGCGGCCGCTGCGCGGCGCGTGAGGCCGCCGGTCACGCCCCGCGGATCCGGCCCCGCACCTCACCCAGCGAGAACCGTCCCCCGTCGCGGGCCGGCGCGGTCGCGGTGAGCACGATCTCGTCGTCGTCGGCCAGCCAGCAGCGCTGCGCGCCGCCGGGCAGCGCGACCGGGTCCCGGCCGTTCCAGGCGAGCTCCAGCATCGAGCCGAACTGCCCGCGGTCCGGGCCGGAGACCGTCCCGGAGCCGAGCAGGTCGCCCGCGCGCAGGTCCGCCCCGTTGGACGTCAGGTGGGCCACCAGCTGCTCCGGCGACCAGTACAGGTCGGCCGCGGGCGGGGTGGAGATCCGCTGCCCGTTCAGGTGCACGGCCAGCTCGACGTCGAGTCCCAGCGCCGGCGACGACGGGGTGAGGTAGGGCAGCGGCTCCGGATCGTGCGGCGGCACCGGGACCCGGGCGGCGGCGAGCTCGTCGAGCGGGGTCACCCAGGCCGAGATCGAGGTGGCGAACGACTTGCCCAGGTGCGGGCCGAGCGGGCGGGTCTCGAAGCCCTGGACGTCGCGGGCCGACCAGTCGTTGAGCAGCACCACCCCGAACACGTGCTCCGCGGCGTCGTCCACCGCGACCGGCCCGGGCGCCGGGCCGCCGAGCACGAACCCGAGCTCGGCCTCCAGGTCGAGCCGGCGGGTCGGGCCGAAGTCGCCCGCCGCGCGCTGCCCGGCGGGCCGGACGACCGGGGTCCCGCTGACCCGGACCGTGCCGGCCCGGCCGTGGTAGCCGACGGGCAGGTGCCGCCAGTTCGGGGCGAGCGGCTCGGCGTCCGGCCGGAAGATCAGCCCGGCGTTGCGGGCGTGCTGCTCGCAGGCGTAGAAGTCGACGTAGTCGGCGACCGAGAAGGGCAGCAGCGGCACCAGTCCCTCGGCCGGGAGCCGGTGCGCGAACGCCCGCTCGTGGTCCTGGCGCCATCCGCGCAGCCAGCCGACGATCTCGCGCCATACCCGGGCGTCCGCCGCCAGCAGCCGGTCCAGGTTCGGCGCGGTGAGCAGCTCGGGGTGCGGGCCGCGCTGCGCGGTGGCGAGCGATCCGACGTCGAGCAGGCCGCCGTCGGGCAGCGGGCAGGCGATCCGGGAGCTGCCCGGACGCCCCGCGCCGGCGACGACGCCCAGCGCGAGGCCGGGCGGCGGGGTCGGCGGCTCGGTCGGCGGCACGGTCACAGCCGACGACCGTACGCGAGACCGTTTCGCAACGGTGCCGGCCCGCGGCACGACCTGCGGACAGGTGACTCGGGAGTAACACGTGATTCATCGGGGTTCGGGCGAGACAGCCGATGGGAACGCATGCCAGAGTCGCGATCTGAGCATCCGTCGGCGGTCGTCGTCGACGACGACCGGAAGTAGGTATGTATGACACAACAGGTACGTGGCGTCGTGGCCCGCGCCAAGGGCGAGCCGGTCACCATCGAGACGATCAACGTCCCCGATCCCGGCCCGGGCGAGGCCGTGGTGAAGGTCCAGGCCTGCGGGGTCTGCCACACCGACCTGCACTACCGCGAGGGCGGTATCAACGACGAGTTCCCGTTCCTGCTCGGCCACGAGGCCGCCGGGATCGTCGAGTCGGTCGGCGCGGGCGTCGTCGATCTGGAGCCCGGCGACTACGTGGTGCTGAACTGGCGGGCCGTGTGCGGGGTGTGCCGGGCCTGTAAGAAGGGCAAGCCGCATCTCTGTTTCGACACCCACAACGCCACCCAGAAGATGACCCTGGAGGACGGCACCGAGCTGTCCCCGGCGCTGGGCATCGGCGCGTTCATCGAGAAGACCCTGGTCGCGGCCGGGCAGTGCACGAAGGTGAACCCGGAGGCGCCGGCCAAGGTCGCCGGCCTGCTCGGCTGCGGCGTGATGGCCGGGCTGGGCGCCGCCGTCAACACCGGGCAGATCGGCCGCGGCGACTCGATCGCGGTGATCGGCTGCGGCGGGGTCGGCGACGCCGCCATCGCCGGCGCCAAGCTCGCCGGCGCCACCACGATCATCGCCGTCGACACCGACCCGCGGAAGCTGGCCTGGGCGCAGGAGTTCGGCGCCACGCACACGGTGAACGCCAAGGAGACCGACCCGGTCGAGTTCATCCAGAGCGTCACCGACGGCAACGGCGCCGACGTCGTCGTCGAGGCGGTCGGCCGCCCGGAGACCTACAAGCAGGCGTTCTACGCCCGCGACCTGGCCGGCACCGTCGTCCTGGTCGGGGTGCCGACGCCGGACCTGCAGGCCCCGGAGATCCCGCTGATCGACTACTTCGGCCGCGGCGGCGCGCTCAAGTCGTCCTGGTACGGCGACTGCCTGCCCAGCCGGGACTTCCCGACATACGTGGACCTGTACCTGCAGGGCCGGTTCCCGCTCGACAAGTTCGTGACCGAGGAGATCGGGATCGACGGCGTCGAGAAGGCGTTCGAGAAGATGCACTCGGGCGACGTGCTGCGTTCGGTGGTGGTCCTCTGATGGCCGCCCTCGACTCCGCGATCGGCCACGTCGTCACCTCCGGGACGTTCAACCTCGACGGCGGCAGCTTCGACGTCGACAACAACGTCTGGATCGTCGGTGACGACTCCGAGGTCTTCGTGATCGACGCCGCGCACGACGCCGACGCGATCGCGGCGGCCGTCGGCGACCGCCGGGTCAAGGCGATCGTGTGCACGCACGCGCACGACGACCACGTGAACCAGGCCCCGGCGCTGGCCGACCGGTTCTCGGCGCCGATCCTGCTCAACCCGGCCGAGCACGTCCTGTGGGACATGACCTGGCCGGACCGCAAGCCGGACGAGGAGCTGGCCGACGGCCAGGTGCTGTCCGCCGGCGGGATCGACCTGCGGGTGCTGCAGACCCCGGGGCACTCCCCCGGCTCGTCCTGCCTCTACGCGCCGGAGCTGGGCGTCGTCTTCACCGGCGACACGCTGTTCCAGGGCGGGCCGGGCGCGACCGGGCGGTCGTACTCGAGCTTCGACACGATCATCGAGTCCATCCGGACGACGCTGCTGACGCTGCCCGGCGACACCCAGGTCCGGACCGGGCACGGCGACTCGACGAAGATCGGCGACGAGGCCCCGCACCTGGAGGAATGGATCCGCAACGGATCCTGACCGGCTCCTGACCCGGCGCCACCCCGCCGAGATGCGCCCCGGTGCGAATCGTGGATCTCCACCGGACACGGGTGCGCATCTCGGCGCGCGACCTCAGCCGGACCGGCGCCGGACCAGCGGCGTGACGCCCAGCAGCAGCGCGGCCGCCGCACCGAACGCGGCGACGAAGCCGAACGGCTCGGCGATCGCGCCGAGCCCGGCCGCGCCGAGGCCGGTGCCGGCGTCGTAGGCGATGTTCCAGGCCGCGCTGGCCTGGCCGTAGTACAGCGGCCCGGCGGCCGCGAACAGCGCGACCAGCGAGTCGTTCTGCACGATCCCGAAGCCGATCCCGACCGCGGTCGCGCCGGCGACCAGCAGCAGCGGGGCGAGCGGCGCGGCCAGCACCCCGAGCATCCCGGCGCCGGCGACCAGGGTGCCGGCCGGCAGCAGCGCGCCGGGCCGTCCGCTGCGGTCGGTGCGGGCACCGGCGAAGCCGCGGCCGAGCAGCGCCCCGAGCGCGGTCGCGAACAGCGCGGCGGGGACGGCCGCCGGCGCGCCGGGGACGGCGAGCGGCGCGAAGGTGATCACCCCGCCCTGCGCGGTGGAGCAGGCCAGCATCGCCAGCACCGGGGCGGCGGGCAGCCGGTGCCGCGGGGCCCGCGGATGCCCGGTGAGCCCGCGGGAGGCGGCGGGCCGGGCCGGCGCCCGGTCGGCGAGCCGCCCGCGCCGGGGCCCGCGGACGAACGCGACGACGAGTGCCCCGGCCACCGGCGCGATCCCGGCCGCCAGGAACACGCCGGTGAACCCGGTCAGGTCGACCACGGCGACCCCGGCCGGCAGCAGGGCCAGCTGCGGCACACCGATCGCGTAGCCGTACCGGGCCGACGCCCGGCCGTGCGCGGACGGCTCGACGAGCTCGGCGACCAGCGCGCTGCCGGCGACCGTCGCCATGCCGAACCCGACGCCGCGCACCGCGGAGATCGCCAGCACCGGCGCGAGGTCCGCGGACAGCGCCAGCAGCGGGGTCGGCAGGCCGAGCAGCAGCGAACCGGTGACCAGGACGGCGCGGTGCCCGATCCGGCGCAGCATCGCCGGGACGAGCAGCTGGGTGCCGACGGTGACCGCCATCAGCACACCGGTGGTGAGCCCGGCGCCGAACGCCCCGGCGCCGCCCCGGGACACCCACAGCGGCACCACCGGCAGCAGCAGCGCGTAGCCGCCGAAGGCGAGCGCGGTCGCGGCCAGCAGCAGCAGGAACGAGGGCGCGGACAGGGAGCGGGGCACGCCCCACCCTCGCAAGCCGCGATCAGCCCCTCGGCAGCGCCTGCTCCACCAGCGGGAGGATGCCGTCCAGCGCGGCGGGCAGGCTCAGCACGGTCTGCCAGGCGAACGCCGGCTCGGTGGCCCCCTCCAGGAAGACGGTCCGCCCCTCGCGGGACACGGCCGGCCGGGACGCCAGCGGATCGGCTTCCACGGTGGCCCGCCCGCCCGGGGTGAAGGACAGCTGGTCCCACACCAGCAGGTCGTGGTCCAGCTCGTCGGTCTGCTCGAGGGTGACCGGGAATCCCGGGGCCGCCGCGGGGTCGGCGCCGCCGCCGGCGCCCTCGTCCCGGCCGCACCCGGCGAGCACCAGCCCGCCCGCCGCGACCAGTGATCCGACCAGCAGCTGCCGCCGCGTGATGTCCATGTCCGCCTCCGTTCCGCGGCGGAATCGTAGATCGACGCCTCAGGTTTGCCTAGCCTTGCTCACCATCGGGGAGCCAGGACCCGTGGAACCCGGACGGGACGCCGCGCGGCAGCGTCACCCGGGCCACCGGGGCGGCGGCGGACTCCCGGGCGTCGAGCACCAGCAGCTCGGACGCCCGGCCGTCCCGGGTGGTGGTGACCGAGAGCAGCCAGCCGTCGTCCTCGGCGCGGTCCGCGCCGGCGACCGGCACGAACACCGCCTCGCCGGCGACGACGTCCGGGCCGAGCTCGTGCGCGACCAGCTCGTCCCGGGCCCGGTCGTGCCGGAGCACGGCGGAGTACGGCGCACCCGCCGGACCGGTGTCCGCGACGGCGTAGGTGTAGCGGTTCGGCCGGCCGACCACGGCGTCGTCGACGGTCGGGAACTCCAGTCCCGTCCCGGACAGCGCGGTCTCGGTGACCGAGCCGGTCGCCGGGTCGAGCGTCCACCGGTGCAGGGTCGCCGTTCCGGTGGCGGCCGCCGACGCGGCGGGCCCGGCCGGGCCGTCACCGAGCGACGGCCACATGACGGCGACGTCGGCCGGGGCGTAGCGGGCGCCGTCGACGACGATCCGGCCGGCGGCGTCGGTGTGCGCGTTGCCGACGTGGAACACGAAGCACGGGTCGATCCCGAACCAGCGGACCTCGCCGGGCCGGTCCAGCGGCATGACGCCCAGCCGCGCGCCGTAGCCGTCGTCCCACCGGTAGGGCATGGCACCGGTGAGCGCGTCCGCCATCCGGAACGTCATCGGCAGGTCGAGGAACACCGCGTGCCGGTCGGTGATCGCGAAGTCGTGCATCATCGTCGGCCCGGCGACGGCGACCTCGGCACTGGCGACCAGCTCGCCCGCCGCGGAGATCCGGTGGTAGGTCAGGTACGGCGGGACGAACCCGTAGCCGAAGCAGTGCAGGTCCCCGGTCACCGGATCGGTCTTGGGGTGCGCCGTCATCGCGGTGTGCAACCGCCCGCCGAAGTCGACGGCGCCGACCGTGTCCAGCTCCGGCGTCACCTCGTAGGGCAGCCCGGCCTCGACCAGCGCGAGGATCCGGCCCGCGTGCGACACGACGTGCGTGTTCGCGGGCACCGCGGCCAGGTCGGGCGCGCCGTCCGGGGTGAGGTGCGGGCGCCCGTCGAGCAGCCGGGTGCGCACCCACCGGTTGCGGTACCACTCGGCGCGCCCCGCGCGGAGCCGGATGCCGTGCAGCATCCCGTGCCCGGCGAACCAGTGCCCCGGGTCCTCGCCCGGCAGCGGATTGGGCCCGTTGCGCAGGTAGCGGCCGTCCAGCTCGGGCGGCAGCGCCCCGGTGACGGGCAGGTCGTGCACGGTGATCTCGTCCGGGACCGGGGCGAAGTGGCCCTGCAGGTACTCCGGGAGTCGGTCGGTCGTCGTCATGCCGACGAGCATCAGGGTTCCGAACATGACATGTCAATACTGACATGTCGTTCTCGGTAGGTAAGCTTCCCGGTGTGTCGCTCCCGCACGCCCTGCTCGGACTGCTCGCCCTGCGCCCGGCCACCGGCTACGACCTGGCCCGGGTGTTCGACACCGATCTCGGCCGCTACGCCTGGCAGGCCGGGCACACCAGCGTCTATCCCGAGCTCGGCAAGCTCGCCGCGCAGGGGCTCGCCGAGGTGACCGAGGAGGGCGCGCGCGGCGCGAAGACCTATACCCTCACCGACGACGGGCGCGCCGAGCTGCGCCGCTGGATGCTCGCCCCGCCGCAGCAGGGCAAGGTCCGCAACGAGCCGGTGCTGCGGATGTTCCTGATCGCCGCACTCCCCCGCGACGACGCGCTGGCCGTGCTCGACCGGACCGCCGAGGACGCCGAACGTTCCCTCGCGGTTCTGCGCGCGGTCCGCGCCGAGCACCCCGACGACGCCCCCATGCTCGGCGAGGACGGCATGGGACAGCTCGCCGCCGAGTTCGGCGTCCGGCAGTACGAGACGGTCCGCGACTGGGCCCGGTGGGCCGCGGAGCGGCTGCGCGCCGAGGCGTGAGGCGCGGCCCGGTCAGCGCGCCCGCGGCGATCGGGAGAGCGCGACCGGCCCGGCCGGTCGCCGGCGCCCGGCCTGCGGCACCCGCGGATCGGCCAGCCGGTAGAGCCGGGAGGCGGTGCCGCCGAGCAGCGCCTCGAGCACCTCGTCGTCCAGCTCGGGATAGCGGCCGCGCAGCGAGTCCGGGTAGCGGAAGGTCATCAGGTCCCGGATCAGCCGGGCCGGCCGCACCAGCGGATAGCCGCTGCCGAACATCAGGCGGTCCGGCCCGTAGGCGGCGAGCAGCTCGCCGAGCGCCTCGGCGGCCGGTTCCGGGTTGCGGCGCAACGCGATCAGCAGGTCGGTGAGCAGCACGTAGACGTTCGGCAGCCGGGCCAGCCGGGTGAGTGCCGCGGTCGGCGCGGCGGCCGCGCCCAGCACGAACCGGACCCGGGGCAGCGCCGCGGCCAGCTCCCGCACCTCGGCGACGTCGACCGCGCCGGCCGGCAGCGGGCCCGGCGTCCGGGCCCGGACCGGCAGCGCCGACCCGGCGCGGACCGGCTCCGCCCAGGACGGCCAGCGCGGGCGCGGCACCGCCTCCCCCGCCTCGACGACGCCGGCGTGCGCCCACTGCGGGGCGGCGGCCGGCGGCCGCGCGGTCGGCGCCACCCCGATGTGGACGACGCCGGCCCCGGCCTGCTCGGCCCGGATCAGCGTCCGGCGCAGCCAGGACGCGCGCAGCGAGACCGCGGTCTCCGGCCGCCGCGACGGCAGCACCGTGAGCGCACGCAGGCCGCCCCGGGTGACCTGGGCGCCGATGCCGCGGGCCCGCTCCCGGTCGGCCGGGTCGAGCTCGCCGGCCAGCACCAGCCGGCCGGGATGCTCCTCGGCGAGCTCGGCGTGCCAGGCCGGGGCGGCGAACCCGAGCACGAACAGGTCGTCGAAGGTCGCCGGGACCAGCACCGCGCGGTCCACCGCGGACAGCACGTGCGCGGCCAGCGCCTCCCGGGTGACCAGCCCGAACGCGTCCGCCGACAGCGGCCGCGGGGACGGGTCGACCATCCGGTGCCGGTGGTGCAGGTCGGCGACGAACTGCTCACCGGCCGGGCCCGCCTGGTTGTGCGGACGCCCGTCCCAGCCGTGGACCTGGGCGTCCACGACGAACGAGACGCCGGCACCCCCGCAACACCGGTCCACCAGGTCCACCTCTCCACTCTCACGGACCGGCCCGGCACGCGCTCGGCGTGCCGGGCCGGGATTGCGATGTACCGTCCGCGACTCAGCCGACGGAGGGTCCGAGACCCATCGACTGCGGCGTGCTCGAGTCCGGGCTGGGCTGCGGGATGCCCTCGTCGAGCTCGCCGAACTCGGTCATCAGCGCCTTGTTCCAGGGCGTGACCTCCTCGGCCACCAGCGAGTTGGTGGTGAGGATCAGGCCGGCCACCGACGCACCGTTCTGCAGGGCGGAGCGGACCACCCGGAGCGGGTCGATGATCCCCATCTCGACCATGTTCCCGTAGCGGCCCTCGAGGGCGTCGAACCCGGAGTCGGCGTCCAGCGCGCCGACCTGCTTGACCACCTCATCGCCGTCGTAGCCGGCGTTGGAGGCGATCAGGTGCACCGGCTCGGTGAGCGCGTGCCGGACGATCTCGACGCCGATCCGGTAGTCCCCGGTCACGTCGAGCTCGTCCAGCGCGGGCTCGGCGTGCAGCAGCGCGGCGCCACCGCCCGCGACGATGCCCTCGGCGACAGCGGCCCGGGTGGCCTGCAGCGAGTCGTCGACCCGGTGCCGGATCTCGCGGGCCTCGGCGTTGGTCGGCGCGCCGACCGAGATGATCGCGGCCTTGCCGGAGAGCCGGGCGATCCGGTCCGAGAAGAAGTCCTCGTCGGTGCCGATGGTCGCCCTGGCGAGCTCGGCGCGCAGCTGGGAGAGCCGGTACTCCAGCTTCTGCTTGTCCCCGTGCCCACCGATGATGGTGGTGTTCTCGCTGGTCACCCGGATCTGGGTGGCCCGGCCGAGGTGGGTGACGTCGATCTGCTCCAGGGAGAACGAGGAGCTCTTCGAGTGCACCTGGCCGCCGCACAGCGCGGCCATGTCCTCCAGCAGATGGATGCGCTTCTCGCCGAAGCCGGGCGCCTTGATCGCGACCGCCTGGAAGTGCCCGTTGACGTGGTTGTGCACCAGCATCTGCAGGGCGGTGCCCTCGACCGTCTCGGCGATCACGACGAGCGGGCGCCGCTCGTTGCGCATGATCCGGTCCAGCACCGGCATGATCTCCTGGACGTCCTTGATCCGGCCGGCCGAGAACAGGATGTACGGGTCGTCGACGACCGCCTCGAGCGTGCCCGGGTTGGTCACCATGTAGGGCGAGACGTAGCCGTTGTCGAACTCGAAGTCCTCGACGAAGTCGACCGAGACGCCGGGCACCGGGTTGTCGTCCACGGTCACCACGCCGTCGTCGCCGACGGTGTGCAGCGCCTTGGCGACGACGGTGCCGATCGACCAGTCGTCGTTGGCCGAGATGGCGGCGACGCGGGCGTAGTCCTCCTCGGTGCCGACCGGGTGCGACACCGTGTGCAGCCGGTCCACCAGCGCGCCGACCGCGATGTCGATACCGCGCTTGACCAGCACCGGGTTGCCGCCGCGCTCGATGGCGAGCATGCCCTCCCGGACGATGGCCTGGGCCAGCACGGTGGCGGTGGTGGTGCCGTCGCCGACGGTGTCGTTGGTCTTGACCGCCGCTTCCTTGACCAGCTGGGCGCCCATGTTCTCGAACGGGTCGCGCAGGTGGATCTCGCGGGCGATCGTCACGCCGTCGTTCGTGACCTCGGGCGAACCCGTGATCTTCTCCAGGATGACGTTGCGGCCCTTGGGGCCGAGCGTGCTCTTGACGGCTTCGGCCAGCTGGTCGACACCGGCCTGCAGCAGGTGCCGGCCCTCGGCGCCGAAGCGGAGTTCCTTGGCCATGGTGGGAGTCCTCCCGGAGGGATGAGTTGGTCCAGTGCGCGGGTGCGGATCAACGCAGGTGCTCGGAGACCGAGCAGCGCCACACCGCCCGGGCCGGGCGTGGGGTGTGGTGGCTCCGCGCCGGGTCGTCATCCCGGGCGGTGCGGCGCATCAGGGCGAGGGCGTCAGTCCACCGGCTTCAGATCGAAGTCGATGTACTCGGCGGCGTCCTCGGGGTTGGCGAACATGATCGTCTTGTCGTCCAGGTGGACCATGCGCCCGTAGTGGGTCGACATGTTCTCCTCGAACTCGGCCGCGTCGAACCAGCCCTCTTCCTGGCCGGCCTCCTCGTCCATCTCGGCGTAGTCGACCTCGAACTTGCCGACCCCGTCGACCCGGATCATCGAGGGCAGGTGCTGGACGGTGACGTTGTCCTGACGGTCCAGGACGGTCGCCATGATGGCGCCGATCTGGTTGTTCATCAGGGTGAAGCCACACATGTTCGACGCGGTGCTGTCCTGCTTGAACGGCGAGTCGGTGCTCGTCATCACTGCTTCAGCTCCTCGGGGACGTCGAGACCGAGATCGGCGCAGATCCCGGCGAAGCGGTTCTTGGCACGGTCGAGGGAGTCCTCGAACGTCGGCGGCTTCGAGTCGGACTGCGACCACATCGGCTGCATCTGCCGGGCCGCCTCCAGCACCTGCGGCACGTAGGTCCGCAGCCAGCCGTTGAACAGCTCCCGGTTGTGGTCGGCGAACTCCTTGTCCCGCACCAGCGGCGCGAAACAGGCGATCGACCAGCGCAGGTCCCGCTGCGCGTAGTCGTACTCGCCGGCCCCCATCACCGTCGGGGTGACGAAGTCGCCGTTGGTGGCGGCGGACTGCATCACCAGGTTCGACCGGAACAGCTCCCCGACCAGCGGCTCGAAGATGCAGTTCGTCGCGAAGATGGCCTCGCCCCAGTCGTCCTGGACAGCGGTCAGGGCCTCGGTCAGCCTCCGGGCACCCTGCCACTCCGGCGCGTTGTCCCACGCGTCGAGGTGGGCCCGGCCGTCGAACCCGTCGATCTCCTCGGAGAGCGTCAGGTTGTAGAGCGCGAGGTCCTGGGCGAACCGGATCTTGCGGGTGGAGTTCGCGGCGAGCGCCGTGTTGTGCATGTTGGTCGGCGCGGACCGCTCGTTCGCGGCGAACACGTACAGCCCCAGGATGTGCTCGATGTGCATCCAGGCACCGACGTTGCGCTCGACGAAGCGCGTCCAGTTCGTGTTCCAGAGCTCGAACGCCTTGCCGTTGCGGGCGTTCTCGATGTTCTGCGTGAGCTGGCGGACGACGTTCGCGTTGTACCGGTAGAGGGACTGCTCCCATTCCTCGTTCGGGTCACGGAACTCGTGCCAGCCGTGGGCCGGCCAGTTCTTGACGGCCAGGCCGCCGGTGCCGATCCCGCGCTGCGGCTCGGGCTCGTCGACGCCCCACGCCTTCAGCTTGGTCCAGTGCAGCGGGTAGCCGCCCTCGCCGTTGGCGAAGCCGTAGATCCAGCCCTGTGCGAGGTAGTGCCGCGGGTCCGGCTGGACCTCGACGGTGGTGTCCTCGTACACGGTCTGCTTGCGCTTCGCCGGGGTGTAGTAGTTGTAGCGGCGCGCGTTCGAACTCGAGTCGGGAAACTCGCGGGCCCCGGCCTCGGCGTCGGTGAAGACAGGCTTGGGAACGCTGCGCTGCGAACCGGACGTCGCGTCGTCCGTGGTGGTGGACTGTGTCATGAGAGTCCGTCCTCGCCTTCTTGCTCACCGGTCGTGGTGAACTTGTCGTAGAAGATGTTGTCCTCGCTCACACCGAGTTGGGTCAGCGTCGCGATGGCCGCGTCGACCATCGGTGGCGGACCGCAGACGTAGGCATCGACTCCTTTCAGATCGGGCTCGTTCTTCCTGACCACATCGGTGATCAGCCCCGTCTCGCCGGCCCAGTCGCCGTCGGAGCCGTCCGGTTCGGACAGCGCCGGCACGAAACGGAAGTCGGTGAGCTGCGGAGCGAGATCGGCGAGCTCCTTCTCGAAGCAGAGGTCCTTCGACGTGCGGGCGCCGTAGTAGAAGGTCGCCTGCCGCTCCACCCCGCCCTCGGCCATCGCGCGGAGCAGGCCCAGCACGGGAGCCATCCCGGCCCCGCCGCCGACGAAGATCAGCCGCGAGCTGCGGTTCTGCCGCAGGGTGAAGGTGCCGAACGGGGCCTCGACGTCGAGCCGGTCGCCGGGCTTGGCCGTCTCGTCGAGCCAGGTGCCGAACAGCCCACCCGGGTAGACCTTGATCACGAACTCGAACAGGCCGTCCCGGTTGGGCGTGTTCGCCATCGAGAACGAGCGGCTCTCCTCGGTGCCGGGGCAGACCAGGTCCATGTACTGCCCCGGGAAGAACTTGATCTCGCTCGGCTCGACCAGCTTGACCGTCAGGTGCCGCATGTCGTGGGTGACTCTCTCGACCGACACCAGCTCGACCGCACCCTTGGTGAGTGGCAGCCCGGACCGGATGATCTCCTCGTCGTAGTTGAGGAGTTCGATCACAAGGTCCTCGTACGCGTGCGCCCGGCAGAGGAGCGTCGAGCCCTCCTCCTTCTCGTAGTCCGGCAGCGCGAACGTCGAGTAGCTGTCGTACTCGATGTCCTCGCCCTCGAGGACGAACGACTTGCAGGCCGCGCACTGGCCTTCCTTGCAGCCGTGCATGAGCTGGACACCCTGCTCGGCGGCCGCGCGCAGGATGTTCTGGTCCTCGTCGACCTCGATCTCGATACCGACCGGTTCGAACCGCACGACGTGTTTGTCACCCACGGTCTACGGACCACCTCTCTTGCGTGAACAACACCGCGACATTGGTGTGAGAAAAGCGACGAATCGGACAAGTGAGCACGCGCAGGACCCCGCCGTCCCACCAGGGGACGGCCGGGTTGACCCGGCCGGGGAAGACGACCCCCCGGCCGGGCCGCGGAGAGAGGGCCCCGCTATGGACTAGCGGGATCCCTCCCCCCTCGCCTGACCCGCGCTCAGGCGTCGGTGGGCGCGGGGCGACCGGCCGGCCCCTGGCGGTTGTAGTCCGCCACGAACGCTTCGCGCTCGGAGTCGCTCATCTCGTTGAGGATGACGTTGGGGCTCGCCAGGTGCGGCATCCGCCGCATGTGGTCGAGCGTCCACATCTTCTTCGGGTCGAGATCCAGGTGCGGCTGGGCGGTCAGGGTCTTGCCGTCGTCACGGACGAAGCCCATGTCCTGGATGACGTCCGCCCAGTTCCAGCCGTGGTAGAGCGTCTCCCACTCACGGTGACCGACGAGCTTGCCCATGTTCGGGGTCTCGCGACCCTGGTACACGGGACGGAACGCCTCGGCGTCGGTCCAGCGGCAGACCTCGTGGCAGTACGTCCGCCACTGACCGTCCACCTTGTCGACGACCATGTCCTCGCGGACCAGACACGGGACCATGCAGGTCCAGCACCGGTGCGGGTACACGTAGTCGACGTCCTCGGCGACGATCGCGTGGTGACCGTTCGGCTTGGCGAGCCGGTTGTAGTTCTCCCACCACTTGCCGTACCGGTCGTACCAGCCCGGGTACTTGTACTCGAACCACTCGAAGTCGGTGTCCGTCATGCCGTCGATCCGCCAGTAGTTGGCGCACCAGCCGGTGGCGAAGAACTGCGCGACCTCGTGGACGTAGCCCTTGTTCCAGATCTGGTTCCAGGACTCCTCGACCAGGTCGTGCGGGATGACGAGGCCGTACTTCTCCAGCGGCAGCAGGTACGAACGGTAGTAGTCGTCGTAGATCCAGCGACGCCACATCTCCGCGTAGGACTCGCGGTCCTTGCGGCGGTCCTTCGTGCCGTACTCGATGAAGGTACCGATGGCCGCGTCGACCACCCGGTGGTTGTTCCACCAGGCGTACCGCAGGTCACGCTCGAGCAGCTGGCGGTTGTCCTCGTCGGACAGCGCCATCAGCAGGGTCGCGTAGCCGTTGGAGATGTGCCGCGACTCGTCGGACTGCACCGAGTGGAAGACCGTCGGCAACAGGTAGTCACCGTTGGCCGCGGCCTCCGCCGGCATCGCCACGAACAGGGTGTTCGTGAACGCGGTCTCGGCGACGATCGTCAGGTAGATCGACGCCGCGGTGATCGCGTCACCGGTGATGAACCCCTCGGCGAACTGGCGGCCGATGGTGCCGCAGTAGTCCGACTGGAAGTTCCGCAGCGAGTTGTTGAAGCCCGCCGGGTCGATGTAGTTGTTCATGTACAGGCGCTTGAGGTTCTGCTGGATCGTGCTGTGCCGAACCTCGTCGATCATCTGGATCGCCTGGCCGTTGTGCAGCTCCGGGTTCGGAACCACATGGAACAGCATCGGCATCGACCGCGCCGCCGAGATCTCCGGCAACGGGATGATCGACAGGAAGAGCTTCTGCCACTCCAGCCAGCGCTCCTGCACCTGCCGGAACATGTTGCCGCGGATGGCACCGTCCTGGGCGCCGTAGACGCGGTGGTCCTTCTCCTCCTCCATCGGGAAGTAGGACCGGAGGACCTGCTTGAGCGGGTCCTTCTTCGCGGCCTTCCGGAAGGTGTAGTCGGTTCCGTACTTCATGTACGGCTCGTGGTACTGCGGCTCCCAGGACAGCTCCTGGATCTTCTGGTGAGCCTTTGCCAAGCTCTGCCGACTCACGTCGTCTCCTCACGGTGGTGGGTGGTGGTCGGATTCGGTCCAACCGGTCGTGCGTCGTTCGCGGCGGTCGCCGGTGCATGCGCCCCGCGGGTCCCCGGGGTCCTCCCCGGAGAGAGCGCCTGTCGTACGGGTCCGCCTCGCCCGACCGCCGGACCACGGGGCGAGCGCGGGTGCCCCGGGTGGAGATCGGTCGCGGGACCAGCGGCCTCCGGCGGCGCGAGTGGATCCCGCGGCTCCGATGCCGTTCATCCCGTGCTGCGAATCACACCGGCTCGGCAGGCGGTCTGAGGTCTCAATATGAGACGCTGCGAAGCGGTCACGTCTGGTGATCTTGCTCTCACGGCGCGTACCGTCGTCGTCACACCTTCTTCCGGAGCAGGTCACCGCTGCTCAGCCGTCGGTTGCGGGGTGTGGTTCCCGATCACGACGCAGGGCGAGGAGGCCACCCGTGACATCCCTGCCCGATGGTGCGCAGGGCGGTACCGGATCGGTGCGGACGACCGGCACGCACAGCCCCGGCGGCGACCCCTCGACGGATCTCCTGACGGCGGAGCGGGTGGCGGCGGCCCGGGAGGCCTTCCTGCACCGCGACACCGTGTCGCCGGATGCGGTCCGCGCCCCGATCCTCGCGTCCTGGATCCGGTCCCGCGACATGGACGTCCCGGCCGACTCGATCGATCTCGCCGAGCTGGAGTGCGAGACCGACGGGCCGCTGGCCAGGGCCGCGACGCCGATCGTGGCCGAGCTCGCCGACCAGTTCACCACCGAGCCGGTCAGCCTGATCCTGTGCGACCACGACGGCGTCGTACTGGACCGCCGCACCGGCGACTCAGCGCTGCGCCAGCACCTCGACCGGGTGTGGCTGGCACCGGGCTTCTCGTACGCCGAGCGCCACGTCGGCACCAACGGGATCGGCACCGCCCTGGAGGGGCGCCGGCCGACCGAGGTCTTCGGGCACGAGCACTTCGTCGAGCACCTGGAGGACCTGGCCTGCGCCGGGGCACCGATCCGGCACCCGGTGACCGGGAAGATCCTCGGCGTGGTCGACCTGACCTGCTGGCGGAATGAGGCCAACGCACTGATGATGGCGACCGCCGCCACCACCGCCCGCCGGATCGAGGAGGCGCTGCTGGCCGCCTCCGGCCGGCACGAGCTGACCCTGCTGCACGACTACCTCGCCGCGGTGCAGCGGGCCGGCAACACCGCGGTCCTCGCGGTCGGCGACGACCTGGTGATGATGAACGACCGGGCCCGCGAGCTCATCGCGCCCGCCGACCAGGTCCCGCTGCTCGCCGGGGCCACCGAGGCGCTGCGCTCCGGGCGCAGCCGCCAGCTCGTCGTCGACCTGCCCAGCGGCGCGACCGCCCGGGTGCAGTGCCGGCCGAGCTGGGTCGACACCGCCTCGTCGGGCGGGGTGCTGCAGGTGACGCTGACCCACCGGGAGGTGCCCGGCCCGCGCGCCACGCACCCGACGATCACCACCGCCCTGCCCACCGCGGTCGGCTCCGGCGCGCTGTGGACGAAGTGCGCCCAGTCGGTCGACCGGCACCTGCGCAAGAACGAGTGGGTGGTGCTGGAGGGCGAACCGGGTTCGGGCCGGACCACCCTGGCCCGGGCCACCCACCACCTGCACTCCCCCGCCGGGCACGTGCGGGTGCTGGACGCGGCTGACTTCTCACCGCGCTGGCTGGCCGAGGTCACCGACGAACTGGCCGGCGGCAGCGGCACGCTGGTGCTCCGCGAGGTCGACACGCTCCCGCCGGCCGCCGCGACCGCGCTGACCGAGGCGCTGGAGCCGCAGCGCGAGTCCACCGACCACGAGCGCCCCTGGGTGGTCGCCACCCGCGGCCCGGCGCCCGACGGCGGCACCGACAGCCCGGAGCTGACCGCACTGCTCGGCGCCTTCCCGCGGACCATCGAGGTCCCGCCGCTGCGCCACCACGTGGAGGACGTCGCCGAGCTCGTCCCGTACCTGCTGGCCCGGCTGACCCGCGGGGCCGACCTGACCTGCTCGCCGGAGGCGCTGCGGGTGCTGATGCGCAACCGGTGGCCGGGCAACGTCGACCAGCTCTACCAGGTCCTGCGCAAGGTCGTCGCCCGCCGCCGCACCGGGGTGATCCGGGTCGAGGACCTGCCGCCGGAGACCAGGGCGCTGACCCGCCGGGTGCTGACGCCGCTGGAGTCGATCGAGTGCGACGCCATCGTCGACGCGCTGCTCGACGCCGACGGCAACAAGGCCGAGGCGGCCCGGCGGCTCGGGATGAGCCGGGCCACGATCTACCGCAAGATCCGCGGCTACGGGATCGCGATGCCCGAGGGCGTGTCGGCCTCCGGGTAGCCTGCGCGGTATGTCCGATCCGGCCCGGCGCAACCCGCTCGTGCGGGCGCTGACGTTCCCGGCGGGCACCCCGCCGCCGCTGCTGCTGATGGTCCTGCTCAGCAGCACGATGGTCGGGGTGTTCTTCGTGCCGCTGACCCTGCCCGCGGGGACGCCGGTCTGGGTCCGGTCGCTCGTCGGGATGCTGGTGGTGTTCGGGCTGATGGTGGCGACCGCGGCGCTGCTCCGGCGGGCCGTGGCCCGCGGCCGGGAACGGGGGCGCGCCTCGTGAGCGGGGCCGGCACGTCCGGGACCGGCTCCGCGCTCGGCCGGATCTTCGGCCTGCCCGACGAGGTGCCCGGCTGGCAGCGGGTGCTCGTCGGCATCGGCTCGGCCGTGCTGGTGCTGGTCGCGGTGGTGGCGCTGGCCCCGGCCGGGACCCCCGCCTGGGCGTACGCCCTGGTCGGCTGGCTCGGCGTCCTCGGGCTGGGCGCCGCGGCCTCGGCACTGCTGCGCCGCTTCCATCCGGCGGTGCGCCGGGCGGACGACGACCGCACCGGCTGACCTCCCGGTGGGTGCGCGATCCGGGATGTTGATCTACCGTCGCTCCGCATGGAACCGGACACCCCGTCGCCGTGGCCGGACTCCGCCTTTCCCGCGGCCCCCTATCCCGGCGTCCGCCCGGGCGTCTCGTTCGTCCACGACGACGGCCTGACCCACCCGGTCACCGCCGATCCCGGCGCGCCGTCCGGCCGGCTCGTCGCCGGTCGCTGCCTCGACGGGTGGCTCGCCGAGCGGGGCGCGGCCCCGCTGGCCGGGCGGGTCCCGGTGCTGGCCTACGGATCGAACGCGAACCCGTCGAAGATCAGCTGGATGCGGGCGCACCGCGGGCTCACCGGGCCGGTCGTCGCGCTGCGGGTCCGGGCGGAGGGACTGGCCGCGGTGTGGTCGGCCGGCCGCCGGGTGGTGGACGACCAGCGTCCGGCCACCCTCGCCGCGGTCCCCGGCGCCGTGGTGGAGCACGTCGTCTGGCTGGCCGCACCGGAGCAGTTCAGCGCGCTCGACGCCGTCGAGGGACGGTCCGCCGAGCCGCCCCGCTACCGGCTGGCCCGGATCGCCACCGGCTCGGTCACCGTCCCCGGGACCGGGGAGGTGCTGGACCGGCCCTTCGCCTACGTCGCCCCCGAGCGGCCCACCGGCGACCCGCGCACCGACCGGCGCCCGCTGCTGGTCGACGGCGGCCCGGTGCGGTGCGCGCAGCTCGGCCAGGCCGGGGCGGCGGCGCTGACCGGCGAGCCGGGCGCCGACGGACTGGACGCCGGCACGGTGACCGGCCGGCCCGAGCCGGACGCCTGGCCGTCCCGGGTGTTCGTCTACGGATCGCTGATGCCCGGTCAGCGCGCCTGGCCGCTGGCCCGCGAGCACGCCGACCCGCACGTGCTGCCGCGGCCCGCGTTCCTGCCGGCCGGCAGCGTCGCCGACACCGGGCACGGCTATCCGGCGCTGAGCCTGGACGGCGGCACCGGGGTGCCCGGCTACGTCGTCGAGCTCGCCGATCCGGTGACCGCGCTGCCGGCGCTGGACGGTTACGAGGGACCGGAGTACGAGCGGATCCGGGTGGTGCTCGACGACGGCGCCGTCTGCTGGGCGTGGCTGTGGACGGCCGCCCGGGACGGGCACGTGCCGCTGCCCGGCGGCTGGGCGGCACTGCGCTGAACCGGCGCCGGGCCCGCCCCCGGCCTGCGGGGACGGGCCCGGCCCGGTGCCGACGGACAGCTCAGGCGCGTGCCCGGGCGGCCTGCTTCGCCTCGTGTTCGGCGAGCCCCGGCAGCTCCCGGCCGCTCAGCGACGCCCCCTTCGTCTCGATCACGAAGTAGAGCGCGACCAGCCCGACGAGCGAGGCGCCCATCATGAAGTAGGCCGGGATCAGCAGGTCCCCGGTGGACTCCACGAGCGCCTCGCTGGCGACCGGCGCCCAGCCGCCGAAGATCGCCGTCGCCACGTTGTAGGAGATCGCCATCCCGGCGAACCGGACGTGCGTCGGGAACATCGCCGGGAACGTTGCCGAGATGGTGCCCAGCTGCAGCGCGTAGACCAGGCCCAGCACGGTGAACCCGACCACCGCCCAGCCGAAGCTGACGCCCATCAGCATGTACATCGGGATCGCCAGGACGAACACGCCGGTCATCGAGATCAGCCAGCAGGGTTTGCGCCCGATCCGGTCGGACAGCGATCCCGCCATCGGGATGAAGACCATCATCAGCGCGCCGCCGAGCACGCCGACCAGGGTGGCGTCGTCGGCGTTCATCCCGATCGTGCCCTGCAGGTAGGTCGGCATGTAGGTGAGCAGCACGTAGTTGGTCACGTTCAGCGCGATGACCAGGCCGAAGAGGGTGACGATCGGCTTGCGGTAGTCGACCAGCAGGCGCTTGAGCGCCCCGGTGGCCGCCGTCTCGGCCTGCCCGCTCTCCTCCAGCTCGCGGAACACCGGGGTGTCCTCGAGCTTGCTCCGGATGTAGAGCCCGATCAGTGCCAGTGGCAGCGCCAGCAGGAACGGGATCCGCCAGCCCCAGCTGGTCATCGCGTCGTCGCCGATCGCGGCGGTCAGGCCGAAGACGACCAGTGCGGCCAGGGTGAGGCCGGCCATCGTGCCGAACTCCAGGAAGCTGCCCCAGAAGCCGCGCTTGCGGTCCGGGGAGTACTCCGCCATGAACGTCGCGGCGCCGCCGTACTCGCCGCCGGTGGAGAAGCCCTGCACCACCCGCAGCAGGATCAGCAGGATCGGCGCGAGCACGCCGATCGTCTCGAAGGTCGGCAGGATGCCGATCAGGAAGGTGGCGACACCCATCAGGATGATGGTCATCGCGAGGACCTTCTGCCGGCCGATCCGGTCGCCCAGCGGCCCCCACACGATCCCGCCGAGCGGGCGCAGCACGAACGACACGGCGAGCCCGAGGAGCGCGAACAGCCGCTCGTAGTCACCCGGGAAGAAGTTCGAACCGATGATCACCGCGATGTATCCGTAGACGCCGTAGTCGTACCATTCGGTGGCATTTCCGATCGCCGAGGCGGCGACCGCCCGGCGCAGGATCGACGGCTCCACCTCACCGTGTGTGCCCTGCTGACCGGGGTCGGCCGGAACCGAGGACATTCGATACACCCCCAATACCGAAATACGTTCCGCAACTCGGGGACATATTTCGTTACACAATCGACATATTCTCGGACATTGCGCGGCCGGGAGCTTACAGAGCGAAATCCGGAACTGCTACTCCGCGCAACGATCACGCCCGGCCGGCCCGGGGGCGGCCGGTGTAGCGTCCCCGGTGTGCTGGCGATCGACGGGCTCGCCAAGCGGTTCGGCACCGCGACGGCCCTGCAGGACGTGACGTTCGAGGTACGGCCCGGGGAGCTGTTCGGCTTCGTCGGCGGCAACGGCGCCGGCAAGACCACCACGATGCGGATCGTGCTCGGCGTGCTCGACGCGGACGCCGGATCGGTGTCGTGGCAGGGCTCACCGGTGGACGCGGAGGTCCGCCGCCGGATCGGCTACCTGCCGGAGGAGCGCGGCCTCTACCCGAAGATGCGGGTCGTCGAGCAGCTCGTCTACCTGGCCCGGCTGCACGGCGTGCCGCGGGCGGCCGCGGTCGCCGCCGCCGAGCACTGGACCGGGCGGCTCGGCCTCGCCCGGCGCCGCGGCGACGAGGTCCAGAAGCTCTCGCTGGGCAACCAGCAGCGGGTGCAGCTGTGCGCCGCGCTGGTGCACGACCCGGACGTCCTGGTGCTCGACGAGCCGTTCTCCGGGCTGGACCCGGCCGCCGTCGACACGATGAGCGACGTGCTGCGCGAGCAGGCGGCGGCCGGCACCCCGGTGATCTTCTCCTCGCACCAGCTGGAGCTGGTGGAGCGGCTCTGCGACCGGGTCGGGATCATCTCCGCCGGCCGGATGGTCGCGGTCGGCTCGGTCCGCGAGCTGCGCTCCGGCGGTGGCGACCGCTACGACGTGACCGGGCCGCCGCCCGGCTGGGCGGACGGGCTGCCCGGCGTGACGGTGCTGGAGAGCGCGGGCGACCGGACCCGAGTCGAGCTCGCCCCCGGCGCCGACGACCAGGAGCTGCTCTCCGCCGCGCTGGCCGCCGGGCCGGTGCGCGCGTTCGGGCCGTACCTGCCGCCGCTGACCGAGCTGTACCGCGACGCCGTCGCCGACCGGGTCCCCGGCGGTGCCGCCGCATGACCGGACCGGCCGCCACGATCGCCCTGGTCGCCCGCCGGGAGATCACCACCCAGGTCCGCTCGCGGACCTTCCTCGTCGGGCTGCTGCTGATGCTGCTCGTGTTCGGCGGCTACGGCGCGGTCTTCGCGTTCGTCGGCAGCCAGACCTCGGAGTCGTCGCTGGTGGTGCAGGGGCAGGCCGCCGAGCTGCGGGCGGACCTGCAGGCCGGCGCCGACCGGCGGGGCATGCAGCTGCGGCTCACCGAGGCCGGTGACCGGGCCACCGGGGAGTCGATGGTCCGCTCCGGCGAGGCCGACGCGATGCTCACCGGCGGGCCGGGCAGCCACCAGCTCGTCGGCCGCGACGACGTCGGCGCCGGACTGCGCGCACTGGTGACCGAGGTCGTCGAGCAGCGGATGGTGAACGACGCGCTGACCGCGGCCGGTGCCGATCCGGCGCAGGTCACGGCGCTGTCCGCGGTCGGCGTCCGCACCCTGGAGCCGGTGGACGACGAGCGCGGCCAGCGGATCGGCATCGCGCTGGCGGTGACCCTGCTGCTGTTCTTCTCGGTCACCGCCTACGGCGCCGCCGTGTCGCAGGGCGTGGTGGAGGAGAAGTCCAGCCGGGTCGTCGAGGTGCTGCTCGCCACCGTCCGGCCCGGCCACCTGCTCGCCGGGAAGGTGCTCGGGCTGGGCCTGGTCGGCCTGCTGCAGCTGCTGATCCTGGGCGGGATCGGGACGACGATCGCGCTCGCCACCGGCGTGCTCGCGGTGCCCGCGCTGCTGGTCGGGATGCTGCCGTCGATCCTCGCCTGGTACCTGGTCGGCTTCTTCCTCTTCGCGACGCTGTACGCGGCGGCCGGCGCGCTGGTGTCCCGGCAGGAGGAGCTCCAGTCGGTGACGGCCCCGATCGCGGTGCCGCTGCTGCTGCCGTTCCTGCTCGCGGTCGCGATCCTGCCGACCGACCCGCGGAACATGGTCGCGACGGTGCTGTCGTTCGTGCCGTTCTTCTCCCAGACGCTGATGCCGGCCCGGACCGCGCTGGGCGTGACCGCCTGGTGGGAGCCGCTGGTCGCGCTGCTGATCGCGCTGGCGGCGCTGGCCGGGATGGTGGCCCTCGCCGCGCGGGTCTACCGGAACTCGATCCTGCGGACCGGCGCCCGGGTGACCTGGCGGGAGGCGCTGCGGGTCACCCCCGGGCGTTCTTGACGAGCTCGTAGCGGTCCAGCGCGTCCTGCCGCTCGGCGCGGTGGTCCACCATCGGCTCCGGGTAGCCGTCCGGGATGCCGCCGGGCAGCTTCCACGGCTGGTGCACCGCCTTCCCGGCGATCCCGGCCAGCTCCGGCACCCAGTGCCGCACGTAGTCGCCGTCCGGGTCGAAGCGCTCCCCCTGGGTGATCGGGTTGAAGATCCGGAAGTACGGCGAGGCGTCCGTCCCGGAGCCGGCCGTCCACTGCCAACCGTGCTGGTTGGACGCCAGGTCGCCGTCCACCAGCAGCGTCATGAAGTGCCGGGCGCCCCACCACCACGGCAGGTGCAGGTCCTTCAGCAGGAACGACGCGACGACCATCCGCAGCCGGTTGTGCATCCAGGCGGTGGCGCGCAGCTGGCGCATCCCGGCGTCGACGATCGGGAACCCGGTTCGGCCCTCGCGCCAGCGGTCGAAGTCGGCGTCGGCGGCCGTGCCGGTGCGCAGCGGCAGGTGGTCGAAGGCGGTGTCGTAGTTGCCCCGGGCCGAGTCCGGGCGCCGGTACAGCACGTCGGCGTAGAACTCGCGCCAGGCGATCTCGGTCCGGTAGGTCGACACCGAGTCGCCACGCCGCCGCCCGAGATCGGCGAGCAGCGTGCGCGGGTGCACGCAGCCGTACTTCAGGTACGGCGACATGCCCGACGTGCCGGCCTTCGCCGGGACGTCGCGGTCCGGCCCGTAGCGCTGCACGGCGTCGTCGAGGAACTCCGCCCAGCGCGCCAGCGCGGCGCGCTCCCCCGGCTCCGGCAGCTCGGCGTCGCACGGTTCGTCGTCCGGGATACGGACCGCGCGCGGCCCGCCGTCCTTGTCCGCCGGGTCCAGCCAGGTCACGCTGGAGGCGTCGGTGGCGGCCGGGGCCCGCCAGCCGTGGTCGGCCCAGGCCCGGCTGAACGGGGTGAACACCTTGAACGACCCGCCGGTGCCCTTCTCCACCCGGCCGGGCGCGACCGCGTACGGCGAGCCGGTGCGCACCAGCTCGGCGCCGCCGTCGGCGAGCGCCGTCGCCACCCGCTCGTCCCGCTCGCGGCCGTAGGGCCCGAAGTCGGCGGCGACGTGCACCGTCGTCGCGCCGACCGCGCCCGCCACCCGCGGCACGACCTCCGCCGGGTCGCCCCGGACGATCAGCAGCCGCCCGCCGAGCGCCTCGTCGAGCTCGCGCAGGCAGCCGTACAGGAAGTTGACCCGGGCCGCGCCGGAGGGTGCCAGCAGCGCCGGGTCGAGCACGAACAGCGCCAACGCGCGATCGGCCGCGTCCGCGGCGGCGAGGAACGTGGGCTGGTCGGCGACCCGCAGGTCGCGCCGGAACCAGACGACAGCAGTGCTCGGCGCCATGCCGGTCGACGCTAGCGCTGCTGCGGCCGCCGCGCGCGGCGACGACCACAGTCGCACCGGATCCCGCACCCGGTCACCCCACCGAGATGCGGATGAGCGGGCATTGTCGATCACCCACGCCCCGTGAGCTGCATCTCGGCGAGCCACGGGGTGCGACGCGGGACGCGGCTCGGACCCGAAGGACCGGCACACCTCATCCCGGGCACGCGAACCGCCCCGCCGGAACCCGGCGGGGCCGTTCGAGCGGCGTCGCTACGCCGTCAGCGGCTGCCGACCGGGACGTAGAGCCGCTCCGCCGAGCCGGTGTACAGCTGGCGCGGGCGGCCGATCTTGTTCTGCGGGTCGCTCATCATCTCGCGCCAGTGCGCGATCCAGCCCGGGAGCCGGCCGAGCGCGAACAGGACGGTGAACATCTTGGTCGGGAAGCCCATCGCCCGGTAGATGACGCCGGTGTAGAAGTCGACGTTCGGGTAGAGCTTGCGCTCGACGAAGTAGTCGTCGGCGAGCGCCTTCTCCTCCAGCGACATGGCGATGTCGAGCAGCGGGTCGTTGACGCCGAGCTTCTTCAGGATCGTCTCGGCCTGCTCCTTGACGATCTTGGCGCGCGGGTCGTAGTTCTTGTAGACCCGGTGCCCGAAGCCCATCAGCTTCGCGCCCTGCTCCTTGTTCTTCACCCGGCTCACGAAGTCGTCGACGTTGCCGCCCTCGACGTCCTTGATCCGGGTCAGCATCTCCAGCACGGCCTGGTTGGCGCCACCGTGCAGCGGGCCGAACAGCGCGTTCACCCCGGCCGAGATGGAGGCGAACAGGTTCGCCTGGCTGGAGCCGACCAACCGCACCGTCGACGTCGAGCAGTTCTGCTCGTGGTCGGCGTGCAGGATCAGCAGGGTGTCCAGCGCCCGGGCCATGTCCGGGTCGACCTCGTACGGCTCGGCCGGGAAGCCGAACGTCATCCGCAGGAAGTTCTCCACCAGGCCCAGCGAGTTGTCCGGGTAGAGGAACGGCTGGCCGACCGACTTCTTGTAGGCGTAGGCGGCGATCGTGAAGACCTTCGCCATCAGCCGGACCGTGGAGAGCTCGACGGCCTCCTCGTCGTGCGGGTCGAGGCTGTCCTGGTAGAACGTCGACAGCGCGCTGACCGCCGAGGACAGCACCGGCATCGGGTGCGCGTCCCGCGGGAAGCCCTCGAAGAAGCGCTTCAGGTCCTCGTGCAGCAGGGTGTGCCTGCTGATCCGGGTGGTGAACGCGTCCAGCTTCTGCCGGGACGGCAGCTCGCCGTAGATGAGCAGGTAGCTGACCTCGAGGAACGTCGAGTTGGTCGCCAGCTGGTCGATGGGGTATCCGCGGTAGCGGAGGATGCCGGCGTCACCGTCGATGTAGGTGATCGCCGAGGCACAGGCGGCGGTGCTCGTGAAACCCGGATCGAAGGTGACCAGACCGGTCTTGCCAAGGAGCTTGCTGACGTCGACGGCCTGCGACCCCTCCGTCGGGGTGTGCACCGCCATCTCGAACTCGCCGCCGGAATGCTTGAGGACGGCGGAGTCGGAGCGGGCGGCGGTCTCGTCGGACATGTGGAGGTTCCCTCTCACAGCTGGGTCATATGGGTTCAGCCGCACACGCTAGCCCGCCTCGCCGGATCCGCAGAACGCGGCGACGAGGGTCACCCCGAATCGCGCCCGGCGACCGGCGCGCGGTACCGCCAGAACTCCGGGAACCGGGCCACCACGACGAAGGTGCCGACGATGACCGCGATCCCGCCGACGACGGCGCTCGTCCCCGGCCCGATCGCGTCCGCCGAGGCGCCGTGCCACATGTCCGCGAGCCGCGGACCACCCGCGACGACCACGATGAACACGCCCTGCATGCGGCCGCGCATCTCGTCGGTGGCGACGGTCTGCAGCATCGACGACCGGTACACCGAGCTGACCAGGTCGCCCGCCCCGGCGACGGCGAGGGCGAGCACCGCGAGGAACAGCGAGCCGGTGAGACCGAACAGGACGATTCCACCGCCCCACACGCAGATGGCGACGACGACGGCGACGCCCTGCCGTTGCACCCGCTGCAGCCAGCCGGACAGCACCCCGCCGACGACCATCCCGATCGGGATCGCGGCGAACAGCAGGCCCAGCGCGAAGCCGCCGCCGGGCGGGTCGCCGAAGGTCCGCTCGGCCATCTCCGGGAACATCACCCGCGGCATGCCGAAGCCCATCGCGATCACGTCGACCAGGAACGAGACCAGCAGGATCCGGTGCATGCCGACGTAGCGGAAGCCGTCGACGACGGCCCGGGACCCGACCTTGGGCCGCGGCCCGCCCGCCGCCTGCGCCGAGCTGGGCAGCGACGGCAGCCGCCAGGTCGCCCACAGCGTCGCCAGCAGCGCGATCGCGTCCAGCAGGTACAGCATCGGCAGCCCGATGATCGGGATCAGGATGCCGGCGAGCAGCGGGCCGAGCACCGCGCCGATCTGCACGACGGTCATGTTCAGCGCGTTCGCGGCGGGCAGCTGCTCGGCGGGCAGCAGCCGCGGGATGACGGCGCTGCGGGTCGGCTGGTTCATCGCGAGCATCGCCGACTGGACGGCGAACAGCACCAGCACCACCCAGACGTCGCCGACCCCGCTCGCCGAGACCACCCAGAGTGCGAGCGAGGTCAGCGCGATCCCGGAGCCGGTGAACAGCAGCATCACCCGGCGGTCGACGGCGTCGGCGATCGCGCCACCCCACAGCCCGAACACGATCAGCGGGACCAGTCCGAACAGCCCGGTCAGTCCGACGTAGGCCGACGACCCGGTCATCTGGTAGATCTGCGTCGGGACGGCGACCACGGCGAGCTGGGCGCCGATGACGGTGACGATCCCGGCCGTCCACAGCCTGCGGTAGGCGGGCGTGCGCAGCGGCGTGGTGTCGGCGAACGCGGACCGCAGCGCGCCGGTGAACCGCCCGCCGCCCCGCACCCGGCGGGTCGGCGCGTCGGCGGAGCCCCCGTTGACGACCGGGCGGGTGGGCGAATCCCGGTCCCCGCCCGGCACCGGCTGCGTCGGCCCGTCGCCGGGGTCGTTGCGCTTGCTCACGGGACCACGTCTACACGGGGTCCTCCGCGGCGCGCCTCGGGGTTCCCCTTACGGGGCGAGCCTGCGGACCGACCAGCGGTCGTCCCGGCCGACGTCGAACCGGAGCCGGTCGTGCATCCGGTCGGTACGGCCCTGCCAGAACTCGACCTGCCACGGCACGATCCGCCAGCCGCCCCAGTGCGGGGGCCGGGGGATCCGCTCGACGTCGTCGAACCGGGCGGTCACCCCGGCCAGCGCCTGGTCGAGCACGTTGCGGCCGGCCACCACGGTCGACTGGGCGGACGCCCACGCCCCGAGCTGCGAGCCGCGCGGCCGGGTCGCCCAGTAGGCGTCGGACTGGGCCTCCGAGCAGCGCTCGACCCGCCCGGCGAGCTGGACCTGGCGGTGCATCGGGTACCAGGGGAACGTGACGGAGGCGACCCGGGTGCGGTTCAGGTCGTGGCTCTTCGCGGACGTGTAGTTGGTGTAGAAGACGATGCCGCCCGAGTCGAGGCCCTTGCACAGCACGGTCCGCGACGCCGGCGTCCCCTCCGGGTCGGCGGTGGCGAGGACCATCGCGTTCGGCTCGGCCAGGCCGGCCTCCCGGGCCTCCTCCAGCCACGCGGCGAGCTGCTCGTGCCAGGTCGGGGCGAGATCGGGCACGTCGAACGGCCGGCCGGCGTAGTCGCTCCGCATCCTCTCCAGTTCGGGCGCGTCCGTCATGGGTCCCCTTCCCGTCGTGCACCCCCGCCGGGTGTCGCAGGGCCGACCGTAGGCGGCAGGTGGTCGCCGGTGCACCCGCCGAACGGCGTGTTCCCCGGCGCGCCGGGCCCGTGACCGATCACACCGGTGCCGCCCGTTGCCGACGCGCGCCCTGCCGGAGAGGGTGACCGGCGAGGCCCGAGCCGAAGGAGACCCGGTGACCGTGACCGAACCGTCCCACGACGTACCTGCGCCACCTCCCGGATTCCGGTCCGGTCTCGAGGGGCACGTCGCGTTCCGCACCGAGATCGCCGAGCCGGACAAGGACGGCGGCTCGCTGCGCTACCGCGGGGTCGACCTGGAGGACCTGGCGGGCATCGTCACCTTCGGCGACGTATGGGCGCTGCTGGTGGACGGCCGGTTCGGCCAGGGCCTGCCGCCCGCCGAGCCGTTCCCGATCCCGGTGCACACCGGTGACGTGCGGGTGGACGTGCAGGCGGCGCTGGCGATGCTCGCGCCGTACTGGGGCTACCGCCCGCTGCTCGACATCGACGACGCCACGGCCCGCGACAACCTGGCCCGCGCCTCGGTGATGGCGCTGTCCTACGTGGCCCAGTCGGCCCGCGGGATCGGCGTGCCGGCCGTCCCGCAGTCCCGGATCGACGAGTGCTCGACGATCACCGAGCGGTTCATGACCCGCTGGCGCGGCGAGCCGGACCCGCGGCACGTCGCCGCCGTCGACGCCTACTGGGTGTCCGCCGCCGAGCACGGCATGAACGCCTCCACCTTCACCGCCCGGGTGATCGCCTCCACCGGTGCCGACGCCGCGGCGTCGCTGTCCGGTGCGATCGGCGCCATGTCCGGCCCGCTGCACGGCGGCGCGCCGGCCCGGGTGCTGCCGATGATCGACGAGGTGGAGCGGACCGGGGACCCGGCGGCGCTGGTCACCGGGCTGCTGGACCGCAAGGAGAAGCTGATGGGCTTCGGGCACCGGGTGTACCGGGCCGAGGACCCGCGGGCCAGGGTGCTCCGGCGCGCCTGCCAGGAGCTGGGCGCGCCCCGGTTCGAGGCGGCCGCCGAGCTGGAGCGGACCGCGCTGTCGATCCTGCGGGAACGACGCCCGGACCGCCCGATCGAGACCAACGTCGAGTTCTGGGCCGCCGTCATCCTCGACTTCGCCGAGGTGCCGCCGCACATGATGCCCGCGATGTTCACCTCGGCGCGGACGGCGGGCTGGTCGGCGCACGTGCTGGAGCAGAAGCGCGAGGGCAAGCTGGTGCGGCCGTCCGCACAGTACATCGGTCCCGGCGCGCGGCACCCGAGCGAGGTCGAGGGCTGGGACGGCGTCGTCGTGCGCTGACCCGCGCCGTCACCCGCCCTGGGCGGCCTCCAGGTCGAGACGCTCGCGCCGGATCCGCTGGCCCTGGTGCAGCAGGCCGACGACACCGGGTGCGGCTGCCAGCGCGAGCGTCACCACCAGGGTGCTCGCGCACCCGGTCCCCACGACGACGGCGGTCATCCCGGCCCCGGCGACCGCCAGGCCGATGCCGAGGAACATCATCGGCAGCATCACCACCAGCCCGACGACCATGATCAGCAGCCCGGCGAGCAGCTTGACGCCGAAGAACCGCCACCACGAGCCGCGGACCAGCTCCACCGAGCGCCACAGCGCGTCCCGGAGGCCGAGCCGCTCGACGACGATCACCGCGGTCGCCGGGTAGAGCAGCACGCCGAGCCAGGTGAGCAGCAGGTAGGCGGCGAGCACGATCAGCACCGCGACGGCAACGGCCACGCCGCCCGCGCCGGCCAGCGGCACGGCGACGCCGACCAGCAGCAGGAGCGGGACGAGGCCGAGCACGGTCAGCCCGACCTGCAGGCCGTAGAGGCCGGGCAGCTGCGGCCGGGTCGTGGCCCAGGCCTGCGCGAGCGTCGTCGGGCGGCCGGGCACAGCGGGCCGCAGCGCGGACAGCACCATGCCCACCATCGGCGGGAAGACCGCGGCGTGGAGCAGGGTCGGCGGGATCGACGGCATCAGCGACCCGGTGAAGACCTCGGTCAGGCCCTGACCGGGCTCCGGCGTCGTCGCGCCGGAGCGCTGGAGGCCGAACGGCGTCGCGCCCACCACCAGCGCGACGACGAACGCCGGGCCGAGCACGACGGGCGGGCTCCGGCGGGCCAGCCGGACCACGCCGGCGACGATCTCGACGGCGTCCAGCGGGCGCAGCGGGACGATCCCGGGCGGATCCTGGGTCATGCGCGCTCCTGCGGTCGGCACCGGGCGCCGGGGCCGGCGCCGCGGCCACGGCGGGCCGCGACGGCGATCGTCGCCGGGCCGGGAGCCGCACCTCCGCACCGGGGCGGCGCGCCCTGCCCCGCACGGGCGGCGCTCCCCGTCGGGTCAGGCCGCGACGGCCGCCCGGCGCCGGATCGCGATCGACAGCACCGCCGCCATCAGGCACAACACCGCCCCGCCGTACCAGGCGGCGTCGTACCCGCCCAGCACGTCGCGCACCAGCCCGGCGGCGAGCGCCGCGACGGCCGCGCCCACCTGGTGCGCGGCGAAGATCCACCCGAACACCACGGCCGAGCGGGCGCCGAACTCGGCCCGGGCCAGCGCCATCGTCGGCGGCACCGTGGCCACCCAGTCCAGGCCGTAGAACACGACGAAGGCGAGCATGCTGGCGTTCAGGTCGGTCCCGAACAGCGCGGGCAGCGCGAACAGCGACACCCCGCGCAGCGTGTAGTAGGCGGCCAGCAGCACCCGCGGATCGAACCGGTCGGTCAGCCAGCCGGAGAAGACGGTCCCGACCAGGTCGAACACGCCGACGACGGCGAGCAGCGACGCGGCCGTCGTCGCGGGCATCCCGTGGTCGTGCGCGGCCGGGACGAAATGCGCCTGGACCAGGCCCGCGGTCGTCGCACCGCAGATGAAGAAGCCGGCGAACAGCAACCAGAACGTCCGGTTCCCGGACGCCTCGACGAGCGAGCGCAGCGCGAGCGCGGCGGCGCCGGTGCGCTGCGCGGGGACCGCGTCGGCCTCGGTGCCGCCGTACGGGGGCAGCCCGAGATCAGCCGGCCGGTCGCGCAGGAACAGCAGTACGACCGGTACGACGGCGAGCGCCGCGACCGCCGTGACCAGCGCCGCCGGCCGCCAGCCCGCCGACTCGACGATCATCGCGACCAGCGGCAGGAACACCAGCTGCCCGGTCGCCGACGCCGCGGTGAGGATCCCGGACACCAGGCCGCGGCGGGCGACGAACCACCGGTTCACCACGGTCGCGACCAGCGCGAGGGCCATCGAGCCGGTACCCAGCCCGACGATCACGCCCCACAGCAGCACCAGCTGCCACACCTGCGTCATGAACACGGTGCTGCCCGCGCCGGCCGCGACGAGCAGCAGCGCGACGGTCACCACCCGGCGCACCCCGAAGCGTTCCATCAGCGCCGCCGCGAACGGCGCCGTCACCCCGAACAGCGCGAGGTTCACCGCGATCGCGAACGAGATCGCCCCGATCGACCAGCCGAACTCGGCGTGCAGCGGCTCGACCAGCACCCCCGGCGTCGACCGGAACCCGGCCGCGCCGAGCAGCGCGAGGAACGTCGCCCCGGCGACCCACCAGGCCGGGTGCACCCGGCGTGCCCGTCCCGCCGCGCGCGGGGGTGCCTCCGTCATGGAGATCAGACTGCGCGGTGCCGCCCGCCCGGGACAGTGGCCGATCGGACGACATGTGCAAAAATCCGGCCATGGCCGTCCCACCGCACCGGGTCGGGGTGCTCGCCGTCGACGGGGTGATCACCTTCGAGCTGGCGATCCCGGAACGCATCCTCGGCACCACCACCGGCACCGACGGCACCCCGCTCTACGACGTGCGGGTCGGCTCCGTCGACGGCGGCCCGGTCCGCACGAGCTCGGGCTACCGGCTGCTCCCCGAGCACGGCCCCGAGGTGCTGGCGGACGCGCAGACCCTGGTCGTCCCGGCGATCGCCGGGCCGCACTCGCCCGGCCCGGCCGGTGGCCCGGAGCAGGAGACGGACCGCCGGGTGCTCGACCTGCTGCACCGGGTCGCCGGCCGGGCGCGGATCGTCGGGATCTGCACCGGCGCCTTCGTCCTCGCCGAGGCCGGCCTGCTCGACGGCCGCCCGGCGACGACGCACTGGGCGCACGCGAACCGGCTCCGGCGCCGGTTCCCGCAGGTGCGGCTCGATCCGGACGTCCTGTTCGTCGACGACGGCGACCTGCTCACCTCGGCCGGCGTCGCCGCCGGGATCGACCTGTGCCTGCACCTGGTGCGCCGCGACCACGGGGTGGAGATCGCCGCCACCACCGCCCGGCGCAACGTGGTCGCGCCGTGGCGGGAGGGCGGGCAGGCCCAGTTCGTCGAGACCCGGATGCCGGAGGGGTCCGGCACCGACACCGCGGCGGTGCGCCGCTGGGCGGTCGAGCACCTGGACCGCTCCCCCGGCGTCGACGAGCTCGCCGCACGCGCGTCGATGAGCGTGCGCACCTTCACCCGCCGGTTCCGCGCCGAGACCGGCACCAGCCCGGGCCGCTGGCTCGCCGCGCAGCGGCTGGACCGGGTACGGCGGCTGCTGGAGACCACCGACCTGCCGGTCGAGCAGATCGCCGCGTGCACCGGCTTCGGCACGACCGCCGCGCTGCGGCACCGGTTGCACGCCGAGATCGGGATGGCCCCGCTGGCGTACCGGCGCGCGCACCGGCCCCCGCGCGCGGGCTGAGCGTCCGGGTGTGGCCCGGCGCACCGTCGCCGCTGCGGGGCCGCACGGTGCTGCGACACTGGCAGCGTGACCTCTCCTGCCGACCTGAAGATCCCTGTCGATCTCCTGCCGTCGGACGGCCGCTTCGGATGCGGTCCGTCCAAGGTGCGCCCGGAGCAGCTCTCCGCGCTGGCCGCGACCGGCGACTCCCTGATGGGCACCTCGCACCGGCAGAAGCCGGTGAAGAACCTGGTGGGACGCGTGCGGGCCGGGCTCACCGAACTCTTCTCGCTGCCCGAGGGCTACCAGGTCGTCCTCGGCAACGGCGGGTCCACCGCGTTCTGGGACGCGGCCGCCTTCGGCCTGGTCCGCCGCCGCTCGCTGCACCTGACCTACGGCGAGTTCTCGCAGAAGTTCGCCGACACCACGACCGGGGCGCCGTTCCTGGCCGATCCGGTGGTCGTCTCGACCGAGCCGGGCACCGCGCCCGCTCCGGTCAGCGACCCGTCGGTCGACGCGATCGCCTGGGCGCACAACGAGACCTCGACCGGCGTCGCGGTGCCGGTGCAGCGGCCCGCCGACGCGACCGACGACCAGCTCGTGCTCATCGACGCGACCTCGGGCGCCGGCGGCCTGCCGGTCGACGTCGCGCAGTCGGATGTCTACTACTTCGCGCCGCAGAAGGGCTTCGCCTCCGACGGCGGTCTGTTCATCGCCCTGATGAGCCCGCGCGCCCTGGACCGGGTCGCCGAGCTGAAGTCGGCCGGCGACCGGTGGATCCCGCCGTTCCTGTCGCTGGCCACCGCCGTCGACAACTCCGGCAAGGACCAGACGTACAACACCCCGGCGGTCGCCACCCTGTTCCTGCTCGCCGAGCAGATCGACTGGCTGGGCGGCCTCGGCGGGCTGGACGGCGCCGTGGCGCGCACCCGCGACTCATCCGGTCGGCTGTACTCGTGGGCCGAGAACAGCGCGTTCGCGACGCCGTTCGTGACCGACCCGGCGCACCGCAGCCAGGTGGTCGGCACGATCGACTTCGACGACGCGGTGGACGCCGCCGCGGTCGCCGCCGCGCTGCGGGCCAACGGGATCGTCGACACCGAGCCGTACCGCAAGCTGGGCCGCAACCAGCTCCGGATCGGCATGTTCCCGGCGGTCGAGCCGGCCGACGTGTCGGCGCTGACCGCGAGCATCGACTGGGTCGTGGAGCAGCTCGGCACCTGAGCAGCGCAGCTCCTGCGCCGCCCGGCTGCCGGACGGCTCCGCACCTGAGCAGCCCGGCTCCCGGGCGGTCCGGCTCCTGCTCATCGCCCGGGCTCGTCCCGGGCAGCTCGACCTCCGGGCCGTCCGCCCTCCGGACAGCACCCGCCGGCCGGGTCCCGCAACCTGCGGGGCCCGGCCGTCGTGCGTCCGGTACCGGTGGGCCCGGTCGGGGTTGCCTCGCCGCGGCGTCCGTTGCCCGATCGATAGACACTCGTTGTAGTCACAGGAGTAACATCCGCCCCACTTGCATCGTGTGTCACGCGTCATGGAAGCCTGGGCACGGTGAGTGAGACCGTCTCGCAGATCCGTCTGCCAGGTGGATGTCGTCGACCAGGCAGAACTCGCACGGCGCGCCTCACCCGGCACGGAGCTGCAGGCAACTACCGTCACCCGGACGGGGACGACAGCAGGAGGATTGATCGATGCGCGCGTTGCGGGTCGTGGGGGTGACCGGGGACGGCTCGGTCGTCCTCGAGGACCCGGGGCGCCGCGAGCGCTACACGGTGCCGGCCGACGAGCAGCTCCGCGCTGCCGCACGTGGTGACGTGACCCGGCTCGGCCAGATCGCGATCGAGTTGGAGAGCCAGTTGCGCCCACGGGAGATCCAGGCCCGCATCCGGGGCGGCGCGTCGGTCGACGAGGTCGCCGCCGCGGCGGGCGTCCCGACCCAGAAGATCGAGCGGTTCGCCTACCCGGTCCTCCTCGAGCGTTCCCGCACCGCCGAGCTCGCCCAGAGCGCGCACCCGCAGCGGGCCGACGGCCCCGACTCGCGCACCCTCGGCGAGACCGTCGCGCACACCTTCGGCCTGCGCGGCCAGGACTTCACCGCGGCCGGCTGGGACTCCTGGAAGGGCGAGGACGGCAAGTGGGTCGTCGTCCTGACCTGGCAGACCGGGCGGTCCGACAACGCCGCGCACTGGTCGTTCCAGCCCGGGGCGCACGGTGGCACCGTGTCCCCGCTGGACGAGCACGCCTCCGGTCTCGTCGAGGGCCTCCCGGCGCGGCCGCTGCGCCCGCTCGGCTCGGTCGTCGACATCGCGCGCGACGAGGAGCCCGTCGGGGACCACCCCACCGAGGCCACCCCGGCCCGGGCGGTCGCGGGCGGCCAGGCGCACCCGCCGGCCGACTCCTGGGGCCGCGGGATCGCGCCCGAGCAGCGGCGCGCCAGCCCGCCGCCGCGGCCGCGGGTCGAGGCACCCACCCGGGGCAGCACGACGCGGCCCGACGAGACCCGGGCACCGGCCGCCGCCGCACCGACGATCCCGCGGGTCGAACCCGCCGAGCCCGAGCACGCCGCCGGTACCGGGGCCTCCTCCGCCGAGCCGATGCCCGGTGACGGGACCGCCTCCGTCGACGACGTCGACGGTGCCGGCGGGGCTGCGGCCGAGGCACGGGCCGCGGGCGCCGCGGACCGTGGCGCGGCGGGGAAGGCCACCGTTGGTGGGGAGCAGGGCAGCGACCCGGCACCCGGCGGCGGCACCGCACCCGGCAACGCAGCACCCGGCAACGCAGCACCCGGCGGCAACCCGGCCCGCGGTAGCGCGGCAGCCGGCAGCGGCGCGGCGTCCGGCAGCGGCCCGGCGTCCGGCAGCGGCGCGGCGTCCGGCGGCGGCGCGGCGTCCGGCAGCGGCCCGGCGTCCGGCAGCGGCGCGGCGTCCGGCGGCGGCGCGGCGTCCGGCAGCGGCGCGGCGTCCGGCAGCGGCGCGGCGTCCGGCGGCTCGGCGACCGACGATGGAGCCGGGTCCGGTGCGGGCACCGCGACCGGCCGGGCGAGCACAGCACGCGACACGATCGCCGACGCCACGACGGGCCGCGACACCGCAGACCGGGGCACCGCCACCGGCGACGCAGCGCGCGGCACCGATGTGGCGGACGGCGGACCGGACACCGGCGCGCCGGCCGGTGACACGGCGAGCCGCGCCGTCGAACTCGACGGCGCCTCCCACGGGAACAACGCGACCGGCAACACGCCGGCCGGCAACGCCGCGACCGGGAACACGCCGGCCGGCAGCGCCGCGACCGGGAACAACGCGACCGGCAGCGCCGCGAGCGACGGCGCCGGCAGTGCCCGGTCCGGCGCGGCGGCGACGGACGGGAAGCCGAACCCGGGGGCATCGGCGGCCGGTGACGCGGCGCCGGACGTCGCGACGGCGACCGACACCACGGCCGGGGACACCGGAGACCGACTGGACTCCGCCACCTCTCCCACGGCCGACCGCACCGGCGCCACCGACCCCGACGCCGATCAGAGCGCCGGCGCGACGGAGCAGGGTGGCGACACCGCGGAGCGACAGGACTCGGCCACCGGGGCCGCCGACCAGTCGTCCCGCCAGCGTGGAGCGGCCTCCCGGCGGACCAAGAAGGGCAAGCCGGTCATGCCGTCCTGGGACGAGGTCCTCCTCGGCGTCCGCGGACAGCGCTGATCCATTCGCACGGGTTCGCTGCGTTCGCACGGGATCGGATCCCGTGCGAACGTGCCGAACCCGTGCGAACGCAAGCGAACCCGCGCGCCGCCGACGCTCAGCCGGCGGTCACGGCGTGGAACGCGACTGCGGCCGCGGTGGCGACGTTCAACGAGTCGACCCCCGAGGCCATCGGGATCCGGATCCGCCGGTCCGCGGCGGCCAGCGCCTCGTCGCTGAGGCCCGACCCCTCGGCTCCGAGCAGCAGCGCGACCCGGGTCCCGGCGAGCCCCGCGGTCGCCAGCGGCTCGGCGTCCGCCGCCGGGGTCAGCGCTACCACCGTGAAACCGTTGTCACGCAGCGTGTCGAGCGACGCGGGCCAGCTGCCTGCCAAACGGGTGAACGGCACCCGGAGTACGTGGCCCATCGACACCCGGACGCTGCGCCGATAGAGCGGGTCGGAGCAACCCGGCCCGAGCAGGATCCCGTCCACCCCCAGCGCGGCCGCGTTGCGGAACAGTGAACCGAGGTTCTCGTGATCACCGACGCCCTCGCAGACCGCGATCGTGCGAGCCCGCTCCAGCAGTCCGGCGACCGGCGGCTCGGGGACCCGGTCGGCGACGGCGAGAACGCCGCGATTGAGGTGGAAACCCACCGCCCGGGCCATCGTGTCCGCGTCTGTGGAGTAGGCCGGTACGTCCACCCGGTCGAGTTCGTCGGCGAGCTCCGCCAGGCGTCGCGGCACCCCCAGCAGCGAACGCACCGGGTAGGCCGACTCCAGCAGCCGCCGCACGACGACGACGCCCTCCGCGATCACCAGTCCGCGCCCACCGGGCCGATCCGGGCGCCGATCGGCGGTGGTGAGGTCGCGGAAGTCGTCGATCCTGGGGTCGTCCGGGATGTCAACCGGCGTGAGTATGGCCACGACGGCCGATCGTCCCACGTCACTGACCGTTCACCGCGCCCGGTCGCCCGGTCAGCCGGTACCGCCCGGTCCGGCGATATGTCACCGTGTACTGCCTCTCCCTTCGAAACCGGGCCTGGTCCGGGAGGGTGAGGAGGCGCTCCCCGTTCGATGGAGGTCGGTTCACGCATGGGTCAGGTGGTCGACCGGACGACGTTCACCCGGCGCGACCGCCAGCGATACCGGATCAAGGTGCAACGCTGCCTGGACTCCCTGGCGGACATGCTCCGCACCTACCCCTTCCCCGAGACCGAGCCGATGACCGGGGTGGAGGTCGAGTTCAATCTCGTCGATCCGGAGCTGGCGCCGTCGCTGAACGGTCACGACGTCCTGGAGACGATCAACAGAGGTGAGTGGCAGACCGAGCTCGGCCGCTGGAACCTCGAGCTGAACCTGCCGCCGCGGCCGCTGCCCGGCGACCAGTGGCGCCAGCTCGAGCACGAGCTGCTCGATCTGCTCGCCGGCGCCGGCGCCAAGGCGGGCGACCTGCGCACCCAGCTCGTCATGATCGGGATCCTGCCGACCCTCGACCCGGGCCACATGGTCGGGGAGTCGATCACCGCGGACGACCGCTACCAGGCGTTGAACGACCAGATGCTCAACGCCCGGGGCGAGCCGATCCGGATCGACATCGCGGGCTGCGATCCCGATGAGCGGGTCAACGCCGATTTCGACACGATCATCCCGGAGGCCGCCTGCACCTCACTCCAGCTGCACCTGCAGGTGGCGCCGTCGGAGTTCGCCCGCTACTGGAACGCCGCGCAGTGCCTGGCCGGCGTCCAGCTCGGGCTCGGCGCGAACTCACCGTTCCTGCTGGGTTCCCAGCTGTGGGCGGAGACCCGGATCCCGCTGTTCGAGCAGTCCTGCGACGTCCGCACCCCCGAGTTCCACAACCAGGGCGTACGGCCCCGGGTCTGGTTCGGCGAGCGCTGGATCGACTCGGTACTGGACCTGTTCTCCGAGAACGCCCGCTACTTCCCGGCCCTGATGCCGCTGACCACCGACATCGACCCGGTCGCCCAGATGCGTGACCACGGCTTCCCCGAGCTGCCCGAGCTGACCCTGCACAACGGCACGATCTGGCGCTGGAACCGGCCGATCTACGACTGTACGGGGCCCACCCCGCACGTCCGGCTGGAAAACCGGGTGCTCCCGGCCGGACCGACCACCGTCGACATGGTCGCGAACGCGCTGTTCTTCTACGGGCTGCTGCGCACGCTCGTCGAGTCCGACCAGGAGCTGTGGCGGTCGGTGTCGTTCGAGGCCGCCCGGGAGAACTTCCAGACCGCCGCCCGGCACGGCATGCAGGCGCCGCTCTACTGGCCGGGTACCGGCTGGATCAATCCGGACGAGCTGGCGCTGCGCAAGCTGATCCCGCTGGCGCACGAGGGTCTGGCCCGCTGGGGCGTCAGCGAGGCCGTCTGCGACCGCTACCTGACGGTGCTGGAGCGACGGTGCGTGACCCGGCAGACGGGGGCGTCCTGGCAGCTCGACACCGTCGCGGCGCTGGAGGCCCGCGGCGCGGACCGGATCACCGCACTGCACGGGATGCTCGAGCGCTACCTGCCCCGATCCGCCGCCAACGAGCCGGTGCACACCTGGGAGATCCCCGCCTGATCCCGGGCTGAACCGCCGGCCCCGCTTCGCCATCGCGAAGGGTCTCCTGCCGAAGCGACCCGGCACGGGCCGCTGCTTCCTACCGTCCTCCACCGCGCGACCGCCCCGGGCGCGTGAGGAGGTCGGAGCGCCATGTCCGTGCAGCAGCCGCCGGGACCGCGGTGCGGTCCCGCCCACCGGTGACGCAGCCGATGTCCCGGTTCCGCCTCTTCGGCCGCTCCGAGCCGGTCGACGACGGCCCTGATCCCTGGCTGGACGATCCGCCGCCGGTCCCCGGCCCGCCGCCGTCGACCCGTCCCGCGACGGCCGCGGCCCGGCCCGCGCTCTGGACACCCAGGCGCCCGGCGCAGGATCCGCCCGCCGATCCGGAGCCGGTGACGGACCCGTTCGGGTTCCCGGCGCTCCGGGCCCGGGGCGCCGCCGAGACCGGCACCGAGGGTGCCGGATGGGGGCCGCCGGTCAGCCCCGCAGCCGATCCGCCGCCGGTGTTCACCGCACCCGCCCGCTCCACCGCCGACGGCCCGGCGCCCGCGCCGGGGACGGCGCCGCCGGACCCGGACGCCGGGCCGGCCACCGGGCCCGATATCGAGACGCGGCGGGCGCCGACGGCCGCACCCCCCGTCGGAGCCGGGACCGGCCCCGGGACCCGGCGCCCACCGACCACCGCACCCGCCGACACGCTCACGCCCGGCACCGGGGCACTCGCCCCACCCGAGACCACATCCACCGGACCCGACTCCACACCCGGGCCCCAGCCGACCACCTCGCCGTCCGACGGGGCGAACCCCGTCCCTCCCCCGGCGACCACCCCGGACGACGCGGACCACACGGACCCGGTCGACCCCGCCGCGGCCGCCGCCCTGGCCGGGGCGTTCGCCGCCGACCTGCTCTCCTGGGACGAGAACGATCCCGACCGGCGCGGCCGCGCGCTCGGCGCCCACCTGTCGTCACCGGTGGGAGCGGCCCTGCTCGGCTGGACCGGGACCGGCCGCCAGCGCGCCGATCTGGTGCTGCCCGGCCGCGTCCGGCGCGAGGGCGAACGGGTGCTGGTCGAGGTCCGGGTCCGGGTCGTCCCGTACCGCCGGGTGGACGCCCGCACGCCCGGCGCACCCGAGCCGGAGCCGGAGCGTCCGCTCGGCGAACCGGCTGCCGCACCCGCCCCGTCGGCCCGCGGCTGGCGCGGGCTGGCCGCCCGCTGGGTGCGGATCGAGGTGACCGTCGCCCGGGACGGTGACCGGCTCGTCGTCGACGCGGGCCCGGAGCCCGGGCAGCGCACGCCGAGTCCGCACGATCTCGCCGGACGGCCCCGGTGAGCGGCGGAACCGGGTCGGCCGGAGCGACCGGGGCGGCCGCAGCGACCGGGGCGGCCGGGCTGACCGGGTCGGCCGGGCTGACCGGGGCGGCCGGGGCGCGCCGCGTCCCCGCGGTCGGCGGGCTCGCCGGCGGCGTCGGCACCACGACCGTCGCGCGCGCACTGCGGGCCCGCGATCTCGGCGTCGTCGGGGGCACCGATCTCCTGCCGGACGTGCTGCTGTGCCGGGACACCGTGGCCGGGCTCGCCGCCGCCGCCCGGGTCGCACCGCGGCCGGGCCCCGGCGCACCGGTGCTCGCACTGCACCCCGGCTGGACGGAGCCGGACGGGTTCGACGCCGCCGCCGCGGGCCCCGGCTGGGCGGCCGTCGTCGCGCTGCCCGCGGTGCCCGGCTGGACCCGATCGCCCGATCCCTGGTCGGACGCCGGGACGGTGCTCATCCGTTCCGCGCCGTCCACCGCGGTCCGCCGGTACGCCGAGGCGCTCGGCCGGATCGTCGCCGCACTGACCGCCGGGGACCGGCTCGCGCACCCGCTGGTCGCCGGCACCGGCGGCGGACTGCGCCCGCTGCGCGGCGCCGTCCCGCTCCCCCGGACCGGGCCCGGTGACCCGTGCGACCGCTGATGCTGGTGCCCGCCCTGCTCGCCGCCCTGCTGACCGTGCCCGCCCCGGCCGCCGCCGCGGAGCCGCCCGGATCGTCCGGGATCGACGTCGACCGCGTCCCGGAGGCCGCCCGGCCGCACCTGTCGCTGGTCACCGAGCTCACCACCGAGGGTTGCCCGGAGCTGCCGCCCGCCTGGGTCGTCGCGCAGGTGCAGGCCGAGTCCGGCTGGGACCCGGAGCTGCGGACCGGCTCCGCGACGGGCCTGCTGCAGGTGTCCGAGCGGACCTGGACCGCGGCGGGCGGCGCCCCCTGGCCGGATCCGGCGCTCACCGATCCCGCGGCGCACCTGCGCACCGTCGTGCCGTGGCTCTGCGCCACGCTGCGGGCCGCCGTGGGGCACCTGGCGACCACGCCGAAGGACGTCGCCGTGCTCGACGCGATGCTGGTCTGCCACATCGCGGGCTGCCGCCGGGTCACCGGTTCGGCGTCCGGCGTGCCGGTCGCCGGCGAGGCCGGCTGCTCGCAGGCGTGCGCGTCGGCGGTCCGCCGCTACCTCGACGCGGTGCACGACCTGGTCGCCGACTACTCGTCCGGCACCCCGGCCGCTCCCCCGCCGGCTCCCCCGGCGGCCGTGCCGCCCGCCGATCCGGCGTCGGCCCCGGCACCGGCCTGGACCGGCGGGCCGACGCCCTGCCGGGAACCCGATCCGGTCCGCCCGGACGGCTGCCTCACCGGCGCCACCGCACACGGCCTCGCCGCGGTCCGGGCCGCGTTCGGACCGGTGATCGACACCGTCGGCTGCTGGGACGAGCACCGGCACAACCCCCGCTCCGACCACCCGAAGGGACGCGCATGCGACCTGTTCACCGGCCCGGCGGGCCGCTTCCCGGAGGAGCCGGACCTGGCGGAGGGCTGGCGGATCACGCACTGGCTCGCGGCCAACGCGGAACCGCTGCGGATCCGCTACCTGATCTGGCAGGGCCGCTACTGGGACCCGTCGGTGCGCGACGACGGGACCGGCTGGGGCCGCCGCTACACCGGTGGCGGGATCTACGACACGTCCGACCCGACCGGCGGTCACTACGACCACATCCACATCAGCTTCGCGGAGTGACGATCGCGCTCGTGCTGCTCGCCCCGGTGACGGTGCTGCTGCTCGTCATCGCACCCGGTGCCGCACCGCCGGACGGCGGCGTGCTGACCGTGGACGACCGGACCGCACTCGGCGATCCCGGCCCGGACCGCGGACCGGATCCGCCGGTCCCGGCCGTGCTGCCGGCGTCCCCGGAGGCGGTCGCCCGCGCCTACCTGGCGGCCGCCCACGGCGGTGCCCCGGGCAGCGCCGGAACGACCCGCCGGGACGCCGCGGGGTACGCGATCCCGGGTGGCGCGGGTTTCCCGGTCCTCGACCCGCCCGGCCCGGGCGAGCGGCGGATCGCGGTCGTCGAGGCGCTCGAACCGGCGGGGAGCGACCCGGTGCGCGGGCGGGTCGCGTTCGTCGCCGGGATCCGGACGACGACCGCGGCCGTCGGCGCCCCGCCGCGCACCGAACGGTGGCGGACCCGCGTCGTGCTGCACCGCGGTCCCGCGGGCCGCTGGCTGGTCGCCGCCGACAACCCGATCACCCCCGACACGCCCGACGTGGGCGACTGACCCGAGGAGCGGGCGATGACCGCCGGCGAGCTGGAAGAAATGATCAAGACCCTGGTCGCGAAGGGGGTGACGGTGCTGCTGCTGGTGCTCGGCCCCGGCGGCGAGCTGATCGGGGTGACACCCGGCGACGACGGCCCGGTGCCCGCTCCGGGCATCTCCGAGCAGGTCGCCGCACCGGACCGGACCTCCGGGCCGGACGATCCGGGCGGCTCCGGCGACGACCCGGCACCATCGCGGGATGACATCGCGGACGGCGGGGCGGACGAACAGGTGAGCAGAGCAGAGGGCAGCGGCAGCACCGCCGCCGAACGGCACGGCTGGGGCGAGCCCGTCCGCTCCGACGACTTCGACGACGGCCTCTCCGGCTGGAACATCTACGACGGCCCCGGCCACGCGGGCAACGGCCGCCGCACCCCGGACGCGGTGAGCGTCGCCGACGGCGTCCTCACGATCACCGGCGACGCCGACGGCAACACCGCCGGGATGGCCTGGACCGACGGCAGCCAGCAGTACGGCCGCTGGGAGGGCCGGGTGCGGGCGCCCGCGTCCGACCCGTCGTACAACGCCCTCCTCCTGCTCTGGCCGACCGCGGAGAACTTCCCGGTCGGCGGCGAGATCGACTTCATGGAGATGATGGACCCGACCCGGCAGAAGACGAACATCTTCGTGCACTACGGACCGGACAACTCCCAGATCGACGGCGCGGTCGAGATCGACGGCACCGGCTGGCACAACTGGGCGGTCGAGTGGACCCCGGACCGGATCACCGCCTACGTCGATGGCGAGCAGTGGTTCGAGACGACCGATCCGACCGTCCAGCCGCCCGGCCCGATGCACCTGTGCATCCAGCTGGACTGGTTCCCGAAGGGCGGCCAGGTGCGCGAGTCGCGGATGGAGGTCGACTGGGTCCGGCAGTACCCGCTCGGGTGACGCCCGCACCGGCTCTCAGCGTCGCCACAGGCCGGCCTCCCTAGCGTGTTGCGCGTCGCCACGAGAAGGAGGACGGCGTGCAGCAGGAGGCACCCGAGCGGGCACGGCACCGCACGCCGGATCCCGAGGCGCCCGGCCGCCGCCGGTGGCCGACCGTCCTCGGTGCGCTGCTCGCGGTCGGTGCGCTGGCCGGCGTCGTCGGCGTCGCCGCGTCGGTCGACCTGACCGGCGGCTCCGGCCGGGACACCCCGCCGGCCGCCGCACCGGCGCCCGAGGAGTCCCCCGGCGGCATGCACGACCAGGAGCGGCCGGACCAGGTCGCCGCGCTGGACCCGGCGTCGCGGTCCGAGGCCGAGGCCGGCGTCCGGCACGGCTGGCGGATGATCGCCGGCGACGAGTTCGACGGCACCGAGCTCGACCTGGACCGCTGGGCCCCCTACACCGGCGAGACCACCGGCGGCGTCGGCAGGCACATGGCCGAGAACCTGTCGGTGCGCGACGGGCGGCTGCTGCTCACCAGCCGCGGCCTCACCTCGGCCGGCCTGCACTGGAAGGGCGGCATGCAGTACGGCCGCTGGGAGATCCGGGCCAAGACCAACCCGGGCACCGGCTACGGCGACGTCGCGCTGCTCTGGCCGGTCGCCGAGGACTGGCCGGTCGGCGGCGAGCTGAACTTCATGGAGATCCCGAAGGGCGACCGCTCCGAGACGCACACGATCGTCCACTACGGCGAGGACAACAGCCAGGTCGGCAAGACGATCACCGGCGACTTCACCGAGTGGCACAACTACGCCGTCGAGTGGCTGCCGGACCGGGTGGTGTTCTACATCGACGGCGTCGAGGTCTTCCGGACGATGGATCCCGACCACATCCCGCCGCGCCCGATGCACCTGGCCATGCAGCAGGACATCGGCCCGTACGGCAAGGACTGGATCCCCCCGCTCGACGAGACCTCCCCCGACGAGCTCGACTTCGAGGTGGACTGGGTGCGCATCTACGCGCCCTGACCGGCGGAGCACCGTCCTCGCTCGGCGGCGGGACGGTGTGACTGGGGAAAGAAGGAGGCCCCGGCTCCTGTGGGAGCCGGGGCCTTCTCCTGTCCCGAACTGACGCGCCGCTCCCACCACGAAGCGACGAGATGTAAGTTAGCTCAGGCTAGCCTTACTTGGCAAGCGGATTCCTAGCCGAGCAGCTCGCGCAACGGTCCCACGCCGAAGTACCCGGCGAACAGCACCGCGACCACCCACATCAGCGGGTGCACCTGCCGGGCCCGGCCGGTCAGCGCGGCCAGCACCACGTAGGAGATGAAGCCGGCGCCGATCCCGTTCGCGATCGAGTACGTGAACGGCATGACGACGACGGTGAGGAACACCGGGATCGCCGTGCGCAGATCGTCCAGCTCGATCCCGGTGATCTGCCGGAACATCAGCGCACCCACCACGACCAGCGCCGGTGCGGCGGCCTCGACCGGCACGATCGCGTACAGCGGCGTGAAGAACATCGCCAGCAGGAACAGCAGACCGGTCAGCACGTTCGCCAGGCCGGTCCGGGCGCCCTCGGCGATCCCGGCCGCCGACTCCACGAACAGCGTGTTCGACGACGACGAGGCCGCACCTCCGGCGACCGCGCCGGCCCCCTCGACGACCAGCGCCCGGCCGACGTTCGGCAGCTTGCCCTGCTCGTCGTTGAGCCCGGCCTGCCTGCCGAGCCCGGTGAGCGTCCCCATCGCGTCGAAGAAGTTCGCCAGCACCAGGGTGAAGATCAGCAGGGCGACGGTGATGATGTCCAGCCGGGCGAAGGCGCCGAAGGACACCTGGCCGACCAGCGACAGGTCCGGCATCCCGACGATCTGCGACGGCAGCTCGGGCACCGCCAGCGACCAGCCGCCCGGGTTGTCCGGCCCGCCCGGCCCGACCTGCGCCAGCGCCTCGACGACGATCGCGATGACCGTGTTGAGCACGACACCGATCAGGATCCCGGCCCGCACCCCGCGCGCGACGAGCACCCCGACGATCAGCAGGCCGAGCACGAACACGAAGGTCGGCCAGGACGCGATCGACCCGTCGATGCCCAGCCCGACCGGCACGGTGGTGTTGGCCTCGTCCGGCAGCCGGCGCACGAAGCCCGAGTCGACCAGCCCGATCATCGCGATGAACGCGCCGATGCCGACCGCGATCGCCGTCTTCAGCTCGGTCGGCACGGCGTTGAAGACCGCGGTGCGGAAGCCGGTGACGGCGAGGATCACGATGATCAGGCCGTTGATGACGACCAGGCCCATTGCCTCCGGCCAGCTCATCAGCGGCGCGATTGTCACGGCCAGCAGGGTGTTGATCCCCAGCCCGGTGGCGATCGCGAACGGGTAGTTCGCGAGCACCCCGAACAGGATCGTCATGACGCCCGCGACCAGGGCGGTCACCGCGGCGACCTGGGCCAGCGGCAGGATGCCGCCGAGCGCGTCGGTCTTCGCCGACGGGTCGGTCGCGGTGACGCTGCCGAGGATCAGTGGGTTCAGCACGATGATGTAGGCCATCGCCATGAAGGTGACGAGTCCCCCGCGCAGCTCCCGGGGGATCGTGGACCCGCGCTCGGACACGCGGAAGTAGCGCTCGATCACGGCGACACCCTAGACGCGGCGCAACGCTGCGCCGTCCGGCGGTACGCGTCGTTACAGTGCAGGATGTGACGGCATCCCACGACGGCGACCCGCCGCCCCCGCCCGCGTTGCCGTCCCGGTTCTACGAGTCACCGCCGGTGATCGTCGGCGGGATGGCCGTGTGGGCGATCGCCGCCGGGATCGCGCTGTGCACCGGGTTCGTCGCCGGAACCGGCCCCGGCGAGGTGTTCTGGACGTGCATCGCCGGCCTCGGGGTCGGCCTGTTCGGTGCGCTCGTGTTCTCCGTGCAGCGGGCGGCCGCCCGCCGGGGCGACCGCTCCGCGCAGCGCGGGGTCGAGCCCGGCTGACACCGGCCACCTAGGCTCGGGGCATGACCGCCGAGCACAAGACCGCTGTCGTCACCGGCGCCTCCTCCGGGATCGGCGCCGCCACCGCCCGCGCACTCGGGAAGGCCGGGTTCCACGTCGTCCTCGGTGCCCGCCGGGTGGAGCGCTGCCAGGAGATCGCCGACGAGATCGGCGGCACCGCGCTGCCGCTGGACGTCACCGACGCCGACTCGGTCCGCGCCTTCGACGAGGCCGTGCCGGAGGCCGCCGTCCTGGTCAACAACGCGGGCGGCGCCAAGGGCCTCGACCCGGTCGAGCAGGCCGACGAGGAGCAGTGGCGCTGGATGTGGGAGACCAACGTGCTCGGCACGCTGCGGCTGACCAAGGCGTTCCTGCCGAAGCTGCGCGCCTCCGGCGACGGGCACGTGATCACCGTGACCTCGATCGCCGCGCTCGACTGGTACGACAACGGCGCCGGCTACACCGGGGCCAAGCACGCCCAGGCGATGCTGCACCGGACGCTGCGCGGCGAGCTGCTCGGCGAGCCGATCCGGGTCACCGAGATCGCCCCCGGCATGGTCGAGACCGAGTTCTCCGAGGTGCGCTTCGACGGCGACGCCGAGAAGGCCGCGAAGGTCTACCAGGGGCTGACCCCGCTGACCGCCGACGACGTGGCCGACACCATCGTCTTCGCCGCGACCCGGCCGTCGCACGTCAACCTGGACCAGATCGTGCTCAAGCCGCGCGACCAGGCGTCCGGCACCCGGCGGCACCGGCGCGGCTGAGGCGCTACAGGGTCTCCTCGGACCGGCGGCGCTGCTCGGCGTCGTCGGCCGGTTCGTCACCGGCGGCCGCGCCCGCGATCCGCTCCTCGGACTCGCGCAGGATCTCCTCCGCGCCGTCCCGGTCCGGCGCGCCGGTGCCCTGCTCCTCCGGGAGCGGGGTGGCCCGGGCCTCGGCGCGGTCGGTGGGGACGTCCGGATTCTGCGGGGCGCTCATGCCGGGTGCGTACCCGTTCCGGACCGGTTTCTCACGGGCGCCCGGCGCGCACCCGGCCGCTCAGAGCGCGCAGCCGACCAGCACCGGCTCCGGGTGCAGGGCGACGCCGAACCGGGCCGCCACCCCGTCGCGGACCTCGCGGGCCAGCGCGAGCAGGTCCGCCGTCGTCCCGCCGCCGCGATGGGTGAGCGCCAGCACGTGCCGGGTCGACAGCGACACCCGGCCGCCCGGCCCGGCGTGGCCGCGGGCGAACCCGGACTGCTGGATCAGCCCGGCCGCGGACAGCTTCACCCGGCCCTCGCCGGCCGGCCAGGCGGCGATCCCGTCGGCGGCCGGTGCGTCGGCGACGTCCAGGATCGGGTTGGTGAAGAACGACCCGGCCGACCAGGTGTCGTGGTCAGCGGCGTCGAGCACCATGCCCTTGCCGCGGCGCAGCGCCAGCACCGCCTCGCGGGCCGCCGCCGGATCGACCCGGGTCTCCGGCTCGACGCCGAGGGTGCGGGCCAGCTCGGCGTAGCGGATCGGGGCGGAGCGGCCGTCGGCGTGCAGCGCGAACCGGGCCCGCAGCACGATCGCGTCGTCGTTGCCCTTCAGCACGCTCGTGCGGTACGCGAGCCCGAGCGCGGCGGCCGGCACGTGCTCGCGGACGGTGCGGGTCCGGCGGTCGTAGAGATCGACGTCGACCAGCAGATCGGCGATCTCGACGCCGTAGGCGCCGACGTTCTGCACCGGGGTGGCGCCGGTGCGGCCGGGGATGCCGGACAGGCACTCGAGCCCGCCGAGCCCGTCCGCGACGGTGGCCGCGACGACGTCGTCCCAGTCCTCACCGGCCTCGACGGTCAGCAGCACCGCCCCGTCGCGCCGCTCGTGGGCGATCCCGCGGCCGGCCAGCAGCACCGCGGTGCCGTCGAACCCGTCGTCGGCCACCACCAGGTTGGAACCGCCGCCGACCAGCAGCACCCGCTCCCCGGCGGCGTCCGCCGACCCGACCGCGTCCACCACCTCGGCGGCCCCCTCGGCGCGCACGATCCGGGCGGCCGGCCCGCCCAGCCGCAGCGTGGTGTGCGCGCTCAGCCGGGGATCGGTGGTCGTCGAGGCGGGGGAGCTCACCCGTCAACGGTAACCTGCGCGCATGCCGCGCTCGCTCGACTACCGCGCCACCTCCGTGCACCCGGCGGAGAAGGTCTACGCCGCGATGGTGGACCGTGACCTGCTGGAGCAGCAGCTGAAGCACCTCGGGGGTCCGGGGGCCGCGATCACCGCCTACGAGACCGAGCCGGGCGGCGTCCGGTACACGCTGCGGCACGGCATCTCCGCCACCGACCTGCCGTCGGTGGTCACCTCGTTCATCCCCGGCGGCGACCTGAAGATCGACCGCACCGAGCACTGGCGGTCCGGCGGCGCCGGGCGCTACGACGGCACCGGCTCGGTCGAGGTCGTCGGGACGCCGGCGACCGCCCGGTCGGTGATGCGGATCGTCGACGTCGACGGGGGCTCCGAGGTCATGATCCGGGCCGAGGTGACCGTGCGGGTGCCGCTGATCGGATCGCGGATCGAGGAGGCGGTGGCCGGGCAGATCGAGAAACTGCTGGCCGCCGAGACCGAGTTCACCCTGAAGCAGATCTCCTGATGACCGGCCGCCGGTACGTCATCACGCTGTCCTGCCCGGACCGGACCGGGATCGTCGCGCGGATCGCGTCGTTCCTCGCCGGCCTCGGCGCGTCCATCACCGAGGCGGCCTACCACGCCGACGTCGAGGCCGGGGTGTTCGCCACCCGCCAGGTCGTCGACGCCGCGTCCGTCCCGTGCGACGTCGAGGAGCTCCGCGAGCTGTTCGCCCCGGTCGCCGCCGAGCTCGGCGGGGAGCACCGGATCTCCGACACCGGGACCCGCAAGCGCGCCGTGCTCCTGGTGACGCGCGACCAGCACTGCCTGCACGACTTGCTCGGACGCGTGTGGACCGGCGAGCTGCCGGTGGAGATCACCCGGGTGATCGGCAACCACGCGTCGCTGGAGCCGATCGTGACCGCGCACGGGGTGCCGTTCCATCACGTGCCCTTCCCGGCCGCCGGCGACCGGTTCCGCGAGCAGGGCAAGGTCACCGCGTTCGAGGAGATCCGCAAGCTGGTCGACGCCGACGACCCGGACGCCGTCGTGCTGGCCCGCTTCATGCAGATCCTGCCCGCGCACCTGTGCGAGGCGTGGGCCGGGCGGGCGATCAACATCCACCACAGCTTCCTGCCGTCGTTCGCCGGGGCACGGCCCTACCACCAGGCGCACCGGCGCGGGGTCAAGCTGATCGGGGCGACCTGCCACTACGCCACCGCCGATCTCGACGCCGGCCCGATCATCGAGCAGGACGTCACCCGGGTCGACCACGGCGACACGGCCGCCGACATGGTGCGCCGCGGCCGCGACATCGAGCGGCTCGTGCTGGCGCGGGGACTGCGCTGGCACCTGGAGGACCGGGTGCTGATCCAGGGCAACCGCACCGTCGTCTTCCACTGATCCGGCCGCCACGCCCCACCCACGCCACGCCACGCGCCCCGCCCGCACCCCGTCACCCGCCGAGATGCAGATGAGCGGGCCGGAAAGATCCAGAATTCCCGCTGTGCTGCATCTCGGTGAGCGACGGGGTGCGGGGCGAGGCGAGGCGCGAGGCACGGGGCGGCGCGAGGCGCGAGGCACGGGGCGCGATGCGGAGCGCGGGGCGCGGGGCGAGGCGCGGGGCGCGGGGCGAGGCGCGGGGCGCGAGGCGCGGGGCGCGGGGCGCGGGGCGCGGCGGGGCCGCGAGACGCAGAGCGCCCGCCCGCGGGTGCGGGACGGGCGCTCGGGCGCGGGTCAGGCGGCGCGCTGCTCCGCGACCACCGGCTCCAGGGCGATCTCCAGGACCTCGGCGACGTCGGCGACCGGGTGCACCCGCAGCTCACCGCGCACCGACTCCGGCACGTCATCCAGGTCGGGCTCGTTGCGCTTCGGGATGATCACGTCGGTCAGCCCGGCCCGGTGCGCGGCGAGCAGCTTCTGCTTCACCCCGCCGATCGGCAGGACCTTGCCCTGCAGGGTGACCTCGCCGGTCATCCCGACCGAGCTGCGGACCGGCCGCCCGGAGGCGAGCGAGGCGAGCGCCGTGGTCATCGTGACGCCCGCGGACGGGCCGTCCTTCGGGACGGCGCCGGCCGGGACGTGCACGTGCAGCTTGCGCTGCGCCAGGTCCCCGGCGAGCCCCTTCGACCGCAGGTAGGACAGCGCGATCGAGACGGACTCGGTCATCACCTCACCGAGCTGCCCGGTGATCTGCAGGCCGGGCTCGCCGTCCATCGCGGTCGCCTCGATGAACAGCACGTCCCCACCGGCACCGGTGACGGCCAGTCCGGTCGCGACCCCGGGGACCGAGGTGCGCTCCGCGGTCTCCGGCGTGAACCTCGGCCGGCCGAGGTAGCCGACGAGCGAGTTGGCGTCGACCGTGACCGGGCCCTCGGCGCCGCCGTCCAGCTCGACGGCGACCTTCCGGAGCACCTTCGCCAGACCGCGCTCCAGCTGGCGGACCCCGGCCTCCCGGGTGTACTCGGCGGCGATCATGGACAGCGCGACGTCGGTGAACTCGACGTCGTCCGGCTCCAGACCGGCCGAGGTGATCTGCCGCGGGAGCAGGTGGTCACGGGCGATCGCGACCTTCTCCGGCTCGGTGTAGCCGTCGAGCGTCACGACCTCCATCCGGTCGGCGAGCGGCCCGGGGATCGCCGAGCCGTCGTTCGCGGTGGCCAGGAACAGCACGTTCGACAGGTCGAGATCGACCTCCAGGTAGTGGTCCCGGAACGTGTGGTTCTGCGCCGGGTCCAGCACCTCCAGCAGGGCCGCGGTCGGGTCACCCCGGAAGTCGCTGCCGACCTTGTCGATCTCGTCGAGCAGCACGACCGGGTTCATCGACCCGGCCTCCCGGATGGCCCGGACGATGCGGCCCGGCAGCGCGCCGACGTAGGTGCGCCGGTGCCCGCGGATCTCCGCCTCGTCCCGGACGCCGCCGAGCGCGACCCGGACGAACTTCCGGCCGAGCGAGCGGGCCACCGACTCCCCCAGCGACGTCTTGCCGACGCCGGGCGGGCCGACCAGGGACAGCACGGCGCCGGAGCCGCGCCCGCCCACGGTGTCCAGGCCCTTGCGGGTACGCCGGGACCGGACGGCCAGGAACTCGATCAGCCGCTCCTTGACGTCGTCGAGGCCGGCGTGGTCGGCGTCCAGGATCCGGCGCGCCTCGACGAGGTCGTCGGAGTCGGTCGTGGTGGTGGTCCACGGGATGTCGAGGACGGTGTCGAGCCAGGTCCGGATCCATCCGGACTCGGGGCTCTGGTCGGAGGCCCGCTCCAGCTTGCCGACCTCGGTCAGCGCGGCCTTGCGGACGTTCTCCGGCAGGTCGGCGGCCTCGACCTTGGCGCGGTAGTCGTCGTCGGCGGCGTCCGGGTCACCCTCGCCGAGCTCCTTGCGGATCGCGGCGAGCTGCTGGCGCAGCAGGAACTCGCGCTGCTGGCGCTCCATGCCCTCGCGGACGTCGTTCGAGATCTTCTCGGAGACCTCCTGCTCGGCGACGTGCTCCTTCGTCCACTCCAGGAGCTTCTCCAGCCGCACGGTCACGTCGGTCTCGGCGAGCAGCTCGGCCTTGTGCGCGACGTCCAGCCAGGACGCCCATCCGGCGAGGTCGGCGAGCAGGCCGGGATCGGAGGTCTGCTGCACCGAGTCGATGACCTGCCAGGCGCCCCGCTGCTGCAGGATGCCGACGACCAGCGCCTTGTACTCCTTGGCGAGCTCGTGGGTGCGCCCGGTCGGCTCGGCCTCGGTCAGCGGCTCGGCCTCCACCCACAGCGCGGCACCGGGCCCGCCGACGCCGCTGCCGATCCGGGCGCGGCGCTCGCCGCGCACGACGGCGGCCTGGTCGCCGTTGGGGAGCCTGCCGATCTGCTCGAGCACGGCGACGACGCCGACGGAGCCGTAGCGGCCGTCGATCCGGGGGACGACGAGCACCCGTCTCCCGTCGTCGTTCTCCCGCCCGCCTGCGCCGGCCGCGTCCACGGCGGCGCGCGTGTCGGGAGCGTCGAGGCGGACCGGGACGACCATGCCGGGCAGCACGACCGCGTCGTCAAGGGGCAGGACGGGGAGGATCAGCACATCACTCATGACCCTGCCAACGCTTACACCGTTGCACCCCATCCGCTGTCCGCTCACGGCGAACGCGCGGGACGCCTCACCAGCGTGGGCCGCCGCCCTGCACCTCGACCACCGCGGGCTTGACGTCGACGATGTAGACCAGCACGGCCACCATCGCCGCCAGCCAGAACATCGCGCCGCCGTACATCGGGCCGCCGGTGATGATCAGCAGCAGCAGGCCGACGCCGGTGATGCCCAGCCAGGCGTTCTTGGTGAGCTTCCCGGCCGCGGTGAAGGCGTCGGCGCGCTGACGCAGGGCGTGCAGGAACGCGTAGCCACCCACCGGGAGCGCGACGATCTTCAGGGCGAAGACGATCCACTGGTCGAGGACGTACAGCAGTTCCACGCGGCCAGAGTACGGGCAGTCCGGTCGCCGGTCACGCGGGCTCCGCATCGGCGATGCGTCGCGCACCCCTCGGCCGCACCGGGGCCGGACGGCGGACCGCCCCCGCCGGCGGGAGGGCGGCGGGGGCGGTCGGTACTGCGCACCGGGCGGGACGCCCGGCGGGTGTCACTTCTTGGTGGTGCCGGTGGTGCTACGCCGGGTGGCCGGCTTGCGGGCCGCCGCGGTGCGCGCACCGGTGTTGGTCTTCGGGTCGGTCTTCGCCGCGGCCTTGCGGGTGGTGGACCGGGTGGTGCCGGCGACCTCGTCCCCGGCCTCCTCGATCGCCTCGGCGGCGTCCTTGGAGACCTCGGTGACGGCCTCGGCGGCCTGGCCGGCCACGGCCTGGGTGCGACGCGCGACCTTCTCGCCGACCGAGCGGGTCTGCGTGGTCACCGTCTCCAGGGCCTTCTCGGCGGCGTCGTGGGTCTCGTCGACGAACTCGTCGACCCGCGCGTCGAACTTCTCGGTGAGGTCCTCGACGGTCGCGAAGGCCTGCTTGACCTGCGGCTGCTTGCGGATCTTGCCCCAGGCCTTCTCGCCGCGCTGGGCGAAGCCGACGTAGACGTCCTCGGCCTGGGCGCGGAACTCCTCGACCTGCTTGCGCAGGTTCTCGGAGCTGAGCTTGCCGCGCAGCTCCTTGAGGTCCTCCGGCAGCTCCTGCACGCGACCCTGGACCTCCTCGGCCCGCTTGGTCGCGGTGGACCGGACGTCGGCGACGGCCTTGGTCACGGTGGTGTAGGCGTAGTCGCCGGCGCCCAGCACGGCGAGCAGCGGGGTGCGGACGACCTCGGCCTGCTCGGCGGTCTGCTCGCGCAGCTTCTTCACGTCGGCACTGGTCGGGAGGTTCACGGCCATGGTGATCACTTCCTCGTCTCTGTCGGTGTGTCGGCAGCGCTGGCGGCGCCGTCGGTAGTGCTGCCGGCGGCGCTGCCGGTGAGACCGTTCTCCCTGCGGAACGACTCGTAGACATCGAGCAGCACGCGCTTCTGCCGCTCGGTGAGGGTCGGATCGGTGAGCACGGCGTCGGTGACCTTGCCGGCGGACCTCTCCTCGAGGATCCCGGCGCGCACGTACAGCGCCTCGGCCGAGATCCGCAGGCCCTTGGCGAGCTGCTGCAGGATCTCCGCGGACGGCTTGCGCAGTCCGCGCTCGACCTGGCTCAGGTAGGGGTTGCTCACCCCCGCCGTGCGGGCCAGCTGGCGCATCGAGACCTGTGCGGCCTCGCGCTGGGCGCGGATGTAGGACCCGATGTCCTCCACCGCGTGCCCGACCACCTGCTGTGCCTGGCCGACGACCTGGCCGACCTGTTCGACGGCCTGGCCGACGCGCTCGGACGGTTCGGTGGAGGGCCTGGGCCCACCGGCCGGTCCCGGTGCGGGGTCCGGTCTGGTGCCCATCGGCGCCACCTCCGATCTCTCCTCGTTGCCGTCACCGACGCTACGCGCCGGTGCTAGCTCCTGCAAGCGGAGTGCTAGCGCTGGTCACGTGGCGTGCGACACGTTCGTGACTACCCGATGGCAACGGGATGACGCCGGAATGACGCCGAGCGGGCTCAGAACACGAGCTCGCCGACGGTGTGGATGACCAGCCCGGCCAGCGCACCGACGACGGTGCCGTTGATCCGGATCCACTGCAGGTCCCGGCCCACCTGGAGCTCGATCTTGCGGGAGGTCTCCTCGGCGTCCCACTTCGCGACCGTCTCGGTGATCAGCGTGGTGATCTGGGACCGGTAGTGCCGGACGACGTAGCAGGCGGCGTCGGCCATCCAGCCGTCGAGCTTGCCGCTCAGCTCGGCATCGCGGCCGAGCCGCCTGCCGAACGCCATCAGCCCGTCCCGGACCCGCAGCCGCAGCTCGTTGGACGGGTCGTCGGCGGCGTCGAGCACCATGCCCTTGACGACCGTCCAGGCCCGCCCGATGAAGTGCTGCACCTCGGGGTGCTCGACGACCTGGCGCTTGACCTGCTCGGCCCGGTCCATCGTGGCCGGGTCGCTCTGCAGGTCGCGCGCGAACTCGGCCAGATAGCGGTCCACGGCGTGCCGCAGCGGGTGCTCCGGGTCGGTCTTGACGCCCCAGGCGTAGCCGCGGATCTCGGCGAAGAGCTTGTCGGCCACCATGTCGTCGACGAACCGGGGGGTCCACGACGGCGCCCGCTCGTGCACGACCCGCAGCACCATCTCCTGGTTGTCGGCGACCCAGTCGTAGGCCCGGTCGCAGACGAGATCGACCAGTCGGCGGTGCGCGCCGTCGGTCAGCACGCCCTCCAGGGCCTTGCCCAGCGGCGGGCCGACCGGGATCTCCATCAGCTTGCGGACGGCGACCGTCTCGATGACGTTCTGCACGTCCTCGTCGCGCAGCACGGTGACCACGGCGCGGGCGGCGGTCACCAGCTCGGTGGTGACCCGGTCGGCGTTGCGCTGCTCGCCGATCCAGAGCCCCACCTGCTCGGCGACGCCGACCCGCTCCAGCTTGTCCCGGACGACCGCCTCGGACAGGAAGTTCTCGCCGACGAAGTCGCCGAGGCTGTCACCGATCATGTCCTTCTTGCGCGGGATGATCGCGGTGTGCGGGATCGGGATCCGCAGCGGATGCCGGAACAGCGCGGTGACGGCGAACCAGTCGGCCAGTGCGCCGACCATGCCCGCCTCGGCGCTGGCCCGCACGTACGCCGCCCAGGGCAGCCCCTGGACGGACTCCAGGTACTTGGCGATGAAGAAGACGATCGTGGCCCCGACCAGGAACCCGGTCGCGACGGCCTTCATCCGGCGCAGGTCACGCCGCTTCTGCTCGTCGCCGGGCCCGAAGCCGCCGAGCGGCGCCGAGGGCACCGACCCGACGTTCCGGTCCTGCGGCGAGGTCGGAGCCGGGGCGGGGCGCTCCGGCGCGCTCGAGGTCTGCACGTCCCCATAGTGCCCCGCGGCACCGACAGCCGGACTCGGGGTACACCGGGGGCGATCTCGGGGAATACCCGGGGGTGGGGCCGGCCGGGTCCGGGGGCTGTCCCCGCCGGACCCGGCCGAGGCCGGTGGAGCGGCTGCTCGGCGGCGCCCGCGGTGCGGGCTCCGCGCGCGGGGGAGAAGTGCTCCCCCGGACGCCACTACCGGTGCGCAGCGTCCGGCCGGCCCCGGCACCCGGCATGACACCGGGCGGCAACGGGACGGGTTCGGGCGGACGGTGCGCCGGAGGTACGGGCCGGCAGGTGTTCAGGCCGGTCCGTACCGGGTGCGGTCAGCGCCGCAGGGCGACCCCGGTCGCGGGGGTCTGCTCCGCATCGGCGCCGGCCGTGCCGTGCGAACGGATGGCATCGACGACCGCCTCGACGACGACGGACGCGTCGGGCACCCGGTACCCGACCCGCGCCGGCGCGACGCGCCACTGGACCCAGCCGTCCGGCCGCTCGGTCGGCGGGGCGACCACGCCGATGCCGTCGGTGTGCAGCACGACGTCGGTGTGCAGGCTGAGCTCTGCGGGCAGCGCGTGCCGCGGCGTCATCGGGAACCACCAGGTGCCCTGCGGGGTCGCCGCGACGGGCACGACCTCACCGGCCTCCCGCAGCGTGCGGCAGACCCTGCGGCCGACCTCGGCGGGCACCTCGATGACGTCGATCGACTCGCCGGTGGCGAGCAGCACCTCGGCTCCCGGCCCCGGCACGAGGGACCAGCCGTGGTCGACGTACTCGCGTGCGGCAGCCCGCAGCTCCGCGCCGTAGACGGCTCGGTAGCTGTCCCACCAGGACATCGGGATCCACTTCCTTCCGCTTGCCGCGGCACCACCGTGGTGCCGCATCTGTGAAGTGCAACACCAGGATGCGGGTAAGAGTGACGTGCTCGCGAGTGGTCCGCGGCGAGCACGCGCGACGGCGAGACGAGCGGGTTCACCCCGACCGCACGGCGGCGAGGGCGCCGGTGAACGGCAGGTGACCGGCCCGAGCGATCGGACGGGCGGTGGCAACCCGGGCGACGCCCGCCGCCACACCGGTCGCCGTGCCGTCCGCCGGAGCGGCACCCGGAACGTGCGGCGGCGCCGGCACCCGAGGGGTGCCGGCGCCGCCGGTTCACGCACGAGCGGGGACGTGCCCCGCAAGGAAGATCAGATCACACGGACCGAGTCGGCCTGCGGGCCCTTCTTGCCCTGGCTGGCCTGGAAGTCGACCCGCTGGTTCTCCTCCAGGCTCCGGAAGCCGTTGGCCTCGATCGCGGAGTAGTGGACGAAAACGTCCGGTCCCTCGTCGTCGGTGGCGATGAAGCCGAAGCCCTTCTCGGCGTTGAACCACTTGACGGTGCCCTGCGGCATAGCTGTGTCCTTCTCAGATGGAGCGGTTCCGGTCCCTCACTGCGAGGGCCGGAGGTCGCGCGGGCCACGTCGGAGACACATCCGCATCACCGGCGAAGCCCACCGTCACAACTTCACACGGACGCTTCACGGCGATCGGGGAAGAACGACTGCAACCGCGCGGAGGCTATCACGGCCCGGACCACCCGGTGCCGATCCGCCGGGCGGGCCCCGCGGGACACCAGCCGCACACCACACGCTCCCCGCACGTCTCCGACGTCCCACCTGTCGCACCGGGCGACACGATGCGTGACGGTGTCCCGGATTTCCGGGCACACCCGGTCACCTGCGTCCCGAACGGGTGAGCACGAACGCCATTCCACGCCGACGGGTGAGCAGCCGGGCCGTCGACCCCCCGGACCGGGTGACCGGACGGGGTCCGGCCCGGCCGCGGGCGCTCCGGCACCCCGTTCGGGGTCGCCCGTTCCGGGCGCATTGCAGTCCGATCCGCTCGCTGTGTGACCGCTGGGACTCCCGTGGCGGGTGTGGCCACGAACGGGTCACTGGTGGACGACGGCCGGTGACTACAAGCTCTGCGCCGTCCCTCAGCACAGCAACAGCCCGCGAACTGGAGAGAACGTGCGATCCCGAGTCACCGCTTCCGTCGCCCTGACCCTCATGATCGGCACCCTGGGTGTGTACGGCGCCGGCGCGGCCGGCGCGGCCGAGCCCACGCGTGCCTCCGCCCAGCCGGTCGCCCTCACGGCCGCCGCGCCGGAACAGTCCGCCGGCGACGGCCCGCTGGACCGGTTGTTCAACACCCTGTTCGGTGGTGGGACCACCGCGCCGGTCCCGGTCGATCCGGCCCCGGTCACCCCCGCGGTGCCGGCGGTGCCGGCCGACGTCCAGGTGCCGGCCGAGGCACCGGTCCCGGCCGCACCCGCGGTCCCGGCGGTGCCCGCCGCACCGGCGGTTCCCGCCGCCCCCGCGCTGCCGGCCGCCCCGGCCGTTCCTGCCGCACCGGCGGTCCCCGCGGTCCCTGCCGCCCCGGCGGAGGACGCCGTGGCCGGGGAGGTCCCGGCCCAGGAGGTCCCGGAGCCGCCGGTCGAGCCCGCTGTGCCCGCCGTGCCCGCTGCGCCTGCCGTGCCCGCTGTGCCCGCCGCCCCCGCGGTCCCGGCGGCCCCGGCCGTTCCGGGGGTCCCGGCCGCGCCGGCCGTCCCGGGCGTCCCGGCTGCGCCCGCCGTCCCGGCAGTGCCGGCCGACCCGGGGGTGCCGGCCGACCCCGCCGTCCCGGGGGTGCCGGCCGACCCGGCCGTTCCGGGGGCCCCGGCGGCCCCGGCCGTCCCGGCGGTGCCGGGTGCACCGGCGGCCCCGGCCCTGCCCGCCGATCCCGCCGTCCCGGCGGTCCCGGGCGCGCCGGAGGAGGCCGACGCCGGTCCCGAGGCCGCACCGGGGGCCACCGCCACCCCGAGCCTGTGGGAGCGGCTGTTCGGCAGCGCCCGCTGAGTCGATCCGCCGGCGATCCACTGCCGTTCGACGGCGTCCCCCGGGCCCCGGGGGACGCCGTCGGGGCGTGCGGTCACCCCAGCTCGGCGGACCAGCCCCCGATCAGCGACCGGAAGACGCTGTCGAGCAGCTCGGACAGCTCGGTGCCGTCGTCGGCGAGCCAGCGCTCGTAGGCGGCGAGGCAGACCCCCAGGCAGGCGTGCCCGACGCTCTGCGGGACGAGGGCCGACGCCGGCTCGCCCCGGCGCTGGGCGACGTGATCGGCCACCACCTCACGCCACGCGGCGTAGCGCAGCGTGGAGTGGGCCTGCAGCGCGGGCGTGCCGAGGATCAACCGCAGCCGCCTGCGGTGCCACGGCTGCTCGGCCGGCTCGACGTGGTTGAACTCCAGCACCGCCCGCCGGATGCCCTCGAGCACCGGCAGATCGGCCGGCTGGGCGGCGAGGACCGCGCGCATCCGGACCAGCTGCTCGTCGAACGCTCCCCAGGCGACGTCGTTCTTCGAGGCGTAGTAGCGGAAGAAGGTGCGCCGGCCGATCCCGGCCGCGATCGCGACGTCGTCGACCGTGGTGTGCTCGAAGCCGTGGTCGCTGAACATCTCGAGTGCGATGTGCTCGATCTCGTACCGGGAGGTGACCGGCCGCCGACCGGCCCTGCGCAGCGGCGACACCCCGCCGGAACCGTCCGTGTCGTCCCGGCTGTTCCCGGTCAACGCCGACATCCCCGCGCCTCCCGCCCGTCCACACCAACGCTGCACCGATCATCCCACGGCTCCCGCACCGCCCGTTCGGACACCGCTCGGGGGCGCCGTTCGCCGGAAAGGGCCTCCACACTGTCGGTGGGCAGGAGCACACTCGCCTCGACACGGACCGGGACCGCCCCGGCCCACCCCGTCCGGGGACGTCGCGAGGGGGAACCGATGACCGCACCCGCCAGGGCAGGCAGCAACGCGGGAAGCGCCGAGGAGACCGATCCGAGACCGCTCGATCAGCAGATCGAGGACTACCGGCGCGAGCTGACCGGCTACTGCTACCGGATGCTCGGGTCCGCCTTCGAGGCGGAGGACGCGGTGCAGGACACCATGGTCCGCGCCTGGAAGGGCCTGGCCAGGTTCGACGGGCGGTCCTCGCTGCGGTCCTGGCTGTACCGGATCGCCACGAACGTCTGCATCGACGCGCTGAACGGCCGCAAGCGGCGGGCCGTGCCGATGGACCTCGGCGGCCCGGGGGCGCCGGTGGCCGGGTCGCTGCGCGAGCCGCTCCCGGACTCCGAGTGGCTGGAGCCGATGCCGGACGCGCGGGTCTCCACCCCGGCGGGCGACCCGGCCGACAGGGCGATCGCGAAGGAGACGATCCGGCTCGCCTTCGTCGCGGCGCTGCAGCACCTGCCCGCCCGCCAGCGGGCCGTCCTGATCCTGCGCGAGGTGCTCTGCTGGCGCGCCGCCGAGGTCGCCGAGCTGCTCGACACCTCGGTCGCGTCGGTGAACAGCGCCCTGCAGCGGGCCCGCGCGACGCTGGCCGACCAGGGCGTCTCCGAGGCCGCACCGGGCACCACCCCGGTCGTCGATCCGGCGCAGACCGAGCTGCTGATGCGCTACATGGCGGCGTTCGAGGCGTTCGACATGGAGGCGCTGACCGCGCTGCTGCACGCCGACGTCGAGCAGAACATGCCGCCGCTGGAGCTGTGGTTCCGTGGCCGGGACGACGTGGTCGCCTGGATGGCGACCGGCCCCGGCCAGGCCTGCCGCGGATCGCGGGTCGCCCCGGTGGAGATCAACGGCACGGTCGGGTTCGCCCAGTGGAAGCCCTCCGGGCCGAACGGCGAGTTCCAGGCGTGGGGCATCACCGCGCTGCGGATCGAGGGCGGCGCCGTCACCGGGCTGAGCATCTTCCTCAACACCGAACTGTTCGCCTACTTCGGGTTGCCGCTCGCGCTGGCGGACCGGCCGGAGCTGTGGGAGCCGAAGACGGCCGGGATCGCGGGGGGAGGAACCGTTCCGCCGACGGCGTAATCGGCGGCCGGGGCGCACCGGGCGGGCCTAGCGTCGCGGACGGGCCCGCCGATCGGCGACGGGCCCGAGTCCGGAGGTCCCGATGCCGTTCCTGTCCGCCCCGTCCGATCCCGCCGAGCGGCTCCTCGGCGCCCGGATCGTGCTGCTGTCCCGCGAGCTCGACGACGAGGTCGCCGCGGAGACGTGCGCCCGGCTGCTGCTGCTCGCCGCGGAGGACCCGCGGCGCGACGTCACCCTGCACCTACTCTCCCCCGGCGGCTCCCCGGTGGCCGCGATGGCCGTGCACGACACGATCCGGACCCTCGGCGTCGACGTGGTCACCGTCGCGGTGGGCTCGATCGCCGGGCCGGTGCCGTTCCTGGTCGCGGCCGGCACCCCGGGCAAGCGGTACGCGCTGCCGCACGCCGCGCTGCTGCCCTCGGCCTGGGACGCGGCGGGGCAGGTCCGGGGCGCGCATCCGGGCGACGTCCGGGTCCGCGCGGATCATCTGACCCACCGGCGGGAGGAGATCGACGCGCTCACCGAGCGGTACTGCGGCGCGCCGCTGCCCGACGACGCCCGGTCGCGCTGGCTGAGCGCGACCGAGGCGGTGACGTTCGGGCTCGCCGATCACGTCCGGGGATCGGATAGCTAAGCTTCCGCAGGTGCGCGTGTCAGAGCTGTCCCGGTCGTCCGAGGTCCCGGTCGCGACCATCAAGTACTACCTCCGCGAGGGCCTGCTGCACCGCGGCGAGACGACCTCGCCCAACCAGGCCCGCTACGACGAGTCGCACCTGCGACGGCTCCGGCTGATCCGCGCGCTCGTCGAGGTCGGCGGGTTGCCCATCGCCGTCGTCCGGGACGTGCTGGCCGCCGTCGACGACCCGGACACCGGGCTGCACCGGATGCTCGGGCGCACCGTGTACGCGGTCACCGGGACCGGCGACGGCGGCGGCGCGTTCGCCGAGCGCGCGGAGGCCGACGTGCGCGCCCTCACCGCGCACCTCGGCTGGCGGGTCTCGGACCGGGCGCCCGCGCTCGCCGGGGCCCGCAGCGTGCTCGCCCGGATGCACGAGCTCGGCCACCCGCCGGACGCGGACACCCTGCAGCGATGGGCGGAGGCGGCCGACCGGATCGGCGAGGCGGACCTGGACGCCGTCGGGCGGGTCGCCGACCGGGAGGGCGTCGCGGAGACCGCACTGGTGGCGACGGTGCTGGGCGACGCGCTGATCGCCGCGCTGCGCCGGATCGCGCAGGAGAGTCACTCGTCGAGCCGCTACCCCGCCGCCGGCATCTGATGGACAGTGTGACTATCCGATAGTTACAGTATCCGTACTGTCGCTCCGGAGGTCACGATGTCGCTGCGCACCGCACTCGCCTGGCACCGCCCGCTGATGATCGTCGGACTGGGCTGCGCCGCGCTGGTCCCGCTCGGCCTCCTCGGGGTCCTGCTCGATCCCCGGGTCCTGCTCGGCGCGCCGATCTGGCTGAAGCCGACCAAGTTCGCGGTCTCCATCGCCATCTTCTGCGTGACCTGGGCCTGGCTGTACGCGCAGCTGCGGGAGCGGCGCGGCCGGGCCCGGACGGCGTTCGTGGCGGGCACCGTCGCCGCGCTCGCACTGGCGATCGAGATGGTGGTGCTCGTCGTGCAGGCCGGGCGCGGGACGACCAGCCACTTCAACATGACGACGCCGCTGGACTCCACGCTGTGGGCGGTCATGGGCGGCTCGATCGTGGTGGCCTGGCTGGTCACGCTCTGGCTGACCGCCGCGCTGTTCGGGCTCCGCGGCCTCGATCCGGCGCGGTCGCTGGCCATCCGGGCCGGGGCGGCGATCGCGCTGGTCGGGATGGCGCTCGGGTTCCTGATGACCGGCCCGACGCCGGACCAGCTCAGCGACTTCCAGGGGATCGTCGGCGCGCACACCGTCGGCCCGCCCGACGGCGGGCCCGGCCTGGCCGTCGTCGGCTGGAGCACCGTCGGCGGGGACCTGCGGATCCCGCACTTCGTCGGGATGCACGCGCTGCAGCTCCTGCCGCTGCTGCTGATCGGCCTGGAGCTCGCCGCCGCCCGGGTCGCGGTGCTGGCCGATCCCCGGGTCCGGCGCGATCTCGTCGCGACGGTGACGGCGGGCTACGCCGCACTCCTTGCTCTGCTCACCTGGCAGGCACTGCGCGGGCAACCGCTGCTCGCCCCCGACGCGTGGACGGCCGCCGCGTTCGGGGTGCTGGTCATCGGCGTGGTCGCCGGGGCGGTGCTCGCGCTGCGGCGGCAGGCGGTGCCGGTCAGCCGATCCGGGAGGGACGGCCGCTGATCCGGTCCCGGTCGGCCGGCTCGGGATGGCCGTGGTGCTCGACCAGCGTCCGCAGCAGCCGCACCAGCTCGGCCCGCCGGCCCGGGGAGAGCGGGGCGAGCAGCTCGTCCTGGGCGCCGGCCAGGACGGCGTCGAGCCGGTGCAGCCGCTCCCGGCCGGCGTCGGTCAGCTCGACGACGTTGCGCCGCCGGTCGGCCGGATCGGGGGCGCGGGTGACCTCCCCGCGCCCGGCCAGCTCCCCGATCAGCCCGACCAGGTCGCTGGCGTGGATCCCGGTCCGCGCGCCGAGCCCGGCCTGGCTGGCCGGGCCGTGGTCGGCGAGCGTCGCCAGCACCGCGTAGTGCCACCGGTGTGCGCCGGCCCCGGCCAGCTCCGCACCGACCACCCGTTCCGCGTGCCGGGCGGCGAGCCCCAGCAGCCGGCTCGCGAGACCGTCCAGCCGTCCGTCGTCCGCCATCCCGCGACCCTACCGTTGCGTTGGTCAGACTCACGAATTACCGTTAGTTCGACAAACGATTTGGGAGGCACTGATGACCGCCTTCGGCACCCAGCTGCTCGGCCGCACCGAGAAGGCGCTCAACGCGCTGCTGCTCCGCGAGCTGGCCGGCACCGGGCTCGACGAGCACCGCTGGATCGCGCTGACGCTGACCGTCGCCGGCGGGCCCGATCTCACCGGCCGCATCGCGGGCGCGCTGCAGGTGGACCGGGCGACCGCCGAGGCCCGGCTCGCCGAGCTGGCCGCGGCCGGCCTGGTCCGGACCGGCAGCAGCGGAGACGGCGGGCCCGCCGCGACCGCGGAGGGGATCGCGCTGCGCGAGCGGATCGTCGCGGCCACCGGCCGGATCACCGCGCAGCTGTGGGGTGACCTGCCGCCCGCCGACCTGACGGTGGCCGGCGACGTGCTGCACACCGTGCTGTCCCGGGCCCGGGCCGCGCTCGCCGCCGGCTGACCGAACGCCCGGCGGGGCTATCGTGGACCGGACGGCGATGGGGCTCGCCGACAACCGCGCCCGCGCGCTGATGGCTCCTACCCGACGATCGTGGATGGGTGAGGCGTGTGCGGACGACCGGTTCCCGGGTCCCGATGGCGGTCGCGGTGGGTGGCGTCGTCGGCGCCGAGATCCGCTACCTGCTGGGCGTCGCGTTCCCGGCCGCACCCGGCGGCTGGCCGTGGACCACGTTCTGGATCAACGTCAGCGGCTGCCTGCTGATCGGCGTCCTCTACACCGTGCTCGCCGGGGCGGACCGGCCGAACCCGCTGCTGCGCCCGCTGCTCGGGGTCGGCGTCCTGGGCGGGTTCACGACGTTCTCCGCCTGGTCGGTCGAGACGGTGCAGCTCGCCGGGCACGGCCACTACGGACTCGCGCTGGGCTACGCGCTGGCGTCACCGGTCGTCGCGGTGACGGCCTGCGCGCTCGCCGTGGTGCTGACCCGCCGGATCGGCGGTGCCCGATGGACGCGTTGACCGTCCTGCTGGTCGGCGTGGGTGCCGCGGTCGGTGCGCCGCTGCGCCACCTGGCCGACGCGGTGGTGCGGGCCCGGCTCGATCCGGTGTTCCCGTGGGCGACGTTCGCGGTGAACGTCGCCGGTTCGCTGCTGCTCGGCGCGCTGATCGGTGCCGCGGGTGCGCTCCCGCCGGAGCTCGGCGCGCTGCTCGGGACCGGCTTCTGCGGGGCGCTGACAACCTACAGCACCTTCGGGTACGAGCTGGTCGCGCTCGCCGAGCGGCGGGCCACGCCGACCGCGGTGGCCTACCTGACGGGCAGCGTCGCGTCCGGGATCCTCGGCGCGGCGGCCGGCTGGGCGCTGACCGGGCTGGTGCTGTGACCCGGTCCCGGCCGGCGGTCGGCCGCAGGATCGGGCCGGCCGTCCGGCCGGGACCGGCTGCGGTGCGGATCCCCGCCGCCCCGGGTCGGTGATCCGGGCCACCACCGACACCATCGCCCGTCGGGGGAGGAAGCGGGCGGCGAGCGAGCTGAGCCGGTTGACCCGGCCGTCGATCACGCTGGGCCCGGGGTCGCGCCGGGCGAGATGGCGAAGCGCGGTCCCGACGACGTCCTCGGCGGTGCGCTTGCGTGACCCCGAGGTGGCGTCCTCGGTGCCGACGACGTCGTTGAACTCGGTGGCGGTGGCGCCCGGGGAGAGCGCGAAGACGGTCACGCCGGTGCCGCGCAGCTCCGCCCACAGCGACTCGGTGAAGCTGAGCACGAACGCCTTCGCCGCGCCGTAGACGGCCATCCGCGGGGTGGGGTTGTACGCCGCCATGCTCGCGACGTTGATCAGGAACCCGCGTGCGGCCCGCACCTGCGGCAGGAACGCCCGCGCGATCGCGACGGGTGCGGCGACGTCGACCGCGATCTCCCGGTCGAGCCGGTCCTGGTCCTCCCCGCCGAACATGCCGAAGGTCCCGAAGCCGGCGTTGTTGATCACCGCCGTGACGCCGGCGCCGCGGGCCGCGACGGCGTCCCGCAATCCGGGGCCGAGCCCGGGCGCGGACAGGTCGAACGGCACGACGGTGACCGCGACACCGGTGCGGGCGCGCAGCTCGGCGGCGAGCGCCTCCAGCCGGTCGGCCCGCCGGGCGACGAGGACCAGATCGGCCCCGCGCCCGGCCAGCGCCGTCGCGAAGGCACGGCCGATCCCGGAGCTGGCACCGGTGACGAGGACGGTGTGCGTACTGACATCAACAGCCATATCGGCATTCTATGTCTATTTGGCAGTGACTGCCATCTCTCGTGCTGCGAGAGGAGATCGCCTCGGCCCGGCACCGGGAAGTAGATTCGGCCCCATGCAGACGCCCGCCCGACCGACGCTGCGGGACCGGTCCCGCGAGCTGGCGGTGCGCAGCATCCTCGACACCGCGATCCCGCTGTTCGTCGAGCAGGGCTACGAGGCGACGACGATGGCGCAGATCGCCGAGCAGGCCGGGATCTCGCAGCGGTCCCTGTTCCGCTACTTCGGCGCGAAGGAGGACCTGGTCTGCGGCGCGCAGGACGAGCTCGGGGAGATGTTCGCCCGGGTCGTCGCCGAGGAGCTGCCGCGCACCGGGCCGTGGGACGCGCTGCGCGCCGGCTGGATCGCCGTCACAACCGCGAACCACACGCCGGACGAGGCGTTCGTGCTGAGCAGGCTCATCCTCGGCACGCCGGCGCTGCTGGCCAGCTACCTGGTGAAACGGCAGCGCTGGCAGGACGCGCTCGTCCCGCGGGTCACCGACCGGATCGGGCGGGCCGGCCACGACGACGCCGAGCTGGTGGCGCGGGCGGTGATCGCCGCGTCGTTCAGCTGCTGCGACGCGGCCGGCCGGATCTGGGTGACCGGTTCACCGGCCGACGACTGGCTCGCCCTCTACGACCAGTGCGTGCGGGCCGTACGGGCGGGCGACGCCGGCCCGCCCGCCTGACGCCGGCCCGCGCCCCGGATCGCGGCGCGCCGCCGACCGCGCACCGGGCAGTCCCGGGCCACACCGGCCGAGCCGGGCCGGGCACGTCCGGCCGGCGGTCACGTCCGGGCCGGCGGTCACGGCCGGCCGGTCGGCTCCCCGCTCAAGCCGGCGATGGTGCGGTGCAGGGCCGAGTGGTCCGATCCGCCGTCCCCGGCCGCCCGGGTCGCGGCGACCAGCTGGGCCACCAGTGCACCGACCGGGGTCACCACACCGGCCGCCCGGGCCGCGTCGGCGACGATGCCCATGTCCTTGTGGTGCAGGTCGATCCTGAAGCCCGGCGCGTAGTCGGCGTCGAGCATCTTCTGCGCCTTCTGGGTCAGCACCGCCGAGCCGGCGAGGCCGCCGCCGAGCACCTCGACCGCGGCGGACAGGTCCGCGCCGTGCGCCTGCAGGAACACCAGCGCCTCGGCCAGCAGCGCGATGTTGCCCGCGACGATCAGCTGGTTGGCGGCCTTCACGGTCTGCCCCGAACCGATCGGCCCGACGTGCACGACGGTCCGCCCGACCGCGTCGAGCAGCGGCCGGGCCGCCCCGACGTCGTCGGTCGCCCCGCCGACCATGATCGACAGGGTGGCGTTCTCGGCGCCGGCCTGCCCGCCCGAGACCGGGGCGTCGATCATCCGCAGACCGCGCGCCGCGGCCCGCTCCGCGAGGTCCCGGGCGACGTCCGGCCGGATCGTCGAGAAGTCGATCACCAGCGTGCCCGGCTTCGCGGTGGCGAACACGCCGTCCGCACCGTCGAGCACGGCCTCCACGTCGGGCGAGTCGGGCAGCATCAGCGCGACGACGTCGGCGCCGTCGACCGCCTCGGCGACCGATCCGGCGGCGCGGCCACCGGCGTCGACCAGCGGGCGGGTCTTCTCCGGGCTGCGGTTGAAGCCGGTCACCTCGTGACCGGCCGCCACCAGGTGGCGGGCCATCGGGCCGCCCATGATGCCGAGTCCGATGAAGCCGATCGTGGTCATGCGGTGCCTCCGGTCGGGGTGGTCGTGCCGGCGGGCCTGGTGAGCCAGCCGAACGGGTCGTCGGTGGTCGACTTGTACTCCAGACCGATCCGGCCGCGGTACCCGGTGGCCGCGACCTGCTCCAGCAGCGCGGCGACCGGGAGGTCACCGGTGCCGGGCTCGCCGCGGCCGGGCGCGTCGGCGACCTGAACGTGACCGATCCGGTCGCCGTACGCGGAGATCGCGGCGGCCGGGTCGTCGCCGTTCACCGCCAGATGGAACACGTCGAGCAGCAGCCGCACGTCGTCCGAGCCCACCCGGTCCAGGACGGCGACGGCGTCCGCGGCGGTCCGCAGCGGGTAGGCGTCGATCCCGCTGACCGGCTCCACCAGCGCCACCGCGCCGATCCGGCCGGCCGCCCGCCCGGCCAGCGCCAGGTTCACGGCCGCCAGCTCGTCCTGCTCCTGCACCGCGACGCCGTCGATCCGGTTGCCGTACAGCGCGTTGAACCCGGTCGTGCCGAGCCGCTCGCCGATTCCGACCGCGACCTCGACGTTGTCGGCGAACTCGCCCGTCCGCCGCGGGTCGGACAGTATGCCGCGCTCGCCCGCCGCCATGTCACCCGCGGCGAAGTTGAGCCCGGTCAGCGCGACACCGGCGTCGGACACGGCGGTCACGAGCGCGTCGATCTCGCGGTCGGCGGGGACCGGCCGGTCGAACGGCCACCAGAACTCGACCGCGTCGAACCCGGCCGCGGCGGCCGCCGCCGGACGGTCCAGCAGCGGCAGGCCGCCGAGGACGATCGAGCAGTTGACGGTGGCCGGGAGGGGGAGGGTGATGGGCACTGCTGCTCCTTGTGCTGGCCGGGGCGCCTGCGTCAGCCCCACTGGCGGTCGTAGCTCGCTTCGTCGTCCCAGATCGTCGTCTCCTCGAAGAATGCGGGATCCCGAGGATCCAGCGCCGCCTTGAACGCCTCCTCGTCGATGTCGCCGAACCCGAGCCCGGGGGTCTCCGGGACCTTGATGTGCCCGTTCTGGATGATCGGGTCGGGCAGGCCGGTCACGAGGTGGTTCCACTCGGGGACGTCCGCCGCGTGGTGTTCCAGGGCGTAGAACGTCTCCGACGCCGCGCCGATCGCGACACACGCCATCGTCGCGATCGGGGTGGCCGCCAGGTGCAGCGCCGTCGGCACGCCGTAGGTCTGGGCGAGGTCGGCGATCCGCTTGGTCTCCAGGATCCCGCCGGCGCTCGCCGGGTCCGGGTGGGCGACCCGGATCGCCTGGCGGTCCAGCAGCGGCTTGAAGTTCTCGGCGAGGTAGATGTCCTCGCCGGTACAGGTCGGGACGGCGATGGCGTCGGTGATCTGGCGCCACTGCTCGGTGTACTGCCACGGGATCAGGTCCTCGAGCCACTCCAGCCCGAACGGCTCCAGGCCGCGGCCGAGCCGGATCGCCGACTCGACGTCCATGTAGCCGAAGTGGTCGACCGCGACCGGCATCTCGTAGCCGATCATCTCGCGCACCTGCGCGACGTAGTCGACGAGATGGTCGACACCCGACTTCGTGATGTGCACCCCGGTGAACGGGTGCATGGTGAAGGGCCGGTCCTTCGGCCGGCGGGCACGCTGCGCGTCGCTGGCCACGACCGCCCCCGGGATGTCCATGAGCAGCGACAGGCCCACGTCCATCTTGAGCATCGTGAACCCGCGGTCCATGCGCTCGAGCAGGACCTGCCCCATCTCCTCGGCGCTCCGGCGGGACGGGGTGTCGGCGTAGACGAGGATCTCGTCGCGGTACTTGCCGCCGGCCAGCATGTAGGCGGGGACGTCGTAGGCCTTGCCCGCCAGGTCCATCAGCGCCATCTCGATGCCGGAGACGCCGCCGCCCTGCCTGCCGTGCCCGCCGAACTGGCGGATCTTGCGGAAGACCTTCTCGATGTTGCAGGGGTTCTCCCCGACCAGCCGGGACTTCAGCATGAGCGCGTAGGTCGCGCTCGCCTGGTCCCGCACCTCGCCCCAGCCGGTGATCCCCTGGTTCGTGTCCAGGCGGATGATCGTGTGCTTCATCGGCACGCCGTCCAGCTTGGCGACGCGCAGGTCGGTGATCCGCAGCTCGCTGGAACGGGTCCGGGTGTTGATCCGGTCTTCGAGGCCGACCTCGGTCATGGGGGTCCTCTCGTGTGTTCGCGGTGTGGGGGATGTCGGGAGCCGTGACGGCCCGCTCACCGGCGGGTCAGCCGCCAGGTGTCGAAGTCGGCCTGGATCTCGTCGTCCCAGGTGCCGATGTCGATCTGCGCGCTCGTGTACACCCGCTCGGCCAGGCGGGACTTGCCGAACGCGTCGCGCAGCCGGGTGTCCTCGCTGTGCCGGGCGACCTGCTCGGCCAGGTGCGGCGGGATGAAGATGACGCCGGTCGGCGTGCCGATGACGACGTCGCCCGGCAGCACCGTCACCCCGCCGACCCGCACCGGGATGTTCAGACCGGCCATCGTCACGTCGGCGATGCCGCTCGGGTGCGCACCCCGGTGGAAGACGTTGGTCGACTCGAGCTCGGCGATGCCTGCCTCGTCCCGGATGCCGCCGTCGATGACGGCGCCGCCGCCCGCGGTCCGGCTGGCCAGCGCGGTCGCCAGGTTGTCGCCGATGAAGGTGCCGTGTTCGATCTTGCCGAACATGTCCACGACCATGACGTCACCGGCGACGACGGCCTCCACGGCCCACCAGTTCTGCTTGACGATCCCGTCGGCCGCCCAGCCGCGGGCCCGCGCCAGCTCCAGGACGACGGCGTCGAAGTCCGGCCGGTGCGGCACGTACTGGGCGGTGACCGCGCGTCCGATCAGCTGCTGTCCGGGCCTCGTCTGGAACCAGTGCCCGACGAACTGCCGCTCGTAGCCGGCCTGCTTCATCGGCTTCCACACCTGCTCGGTCGAGATGCCGCGGAGCCGGTCGATCACGTCGTCGCCGACGAGCGGACGGCCGTTGGCGTCGCGGTCACCGGTCCACTCGGGTGTCAGCGCCACCAGGCCACCGTGGTCGAGCTGGATCTGCATGCTTGTCCTCTTCTCATCGTCCCGGGACGTTTGTCGTGGGGTCACCCGGTGGGCGGCGCCGAGAGCCGGGCGAGGGGGTCGGTCGTCCCCCCGGCTTTCGCGGTGGCCCGGGGGTGGCCCGACGTAGGGTCGTAGAGGTGGCAGGCGACCTCCCGCGACCCGATGGTGACGGGGACCGGGGTGCGGGTCCGGCATGCGTCGTCGACGAAGGCGCAGCGGTGTGCGAACGGGCACCCCACCCCGGCCGGGGCCGGGGACGCCGGGGACCTGCCGGGTGCATTCGCGCGGGCGGCCAGCCGTCGGGCCCGCCGCTCCCGCTGCCCCCGCGGATCGGGGATCGGGATCGCGTCGATCAGGGTCCGCGTGTAGGGGTGGTACGGCCGGTCGACGACCTCGCCGGTGTCGCCGCGTTCCATCACCGCGCCCTTGTAGAGCACCACGACCCGCTGCGAGATGTTGCGCACCACGGCGATGTCGTGGGAGACGAACAGGTAGGCGACGCCGAGCTCGCGCTGCAGCCGCCGCAGCAGTGCCAGGATGGAGGCCTGGGTGGAGACGTCCAGGGCGCTGACCGACTCGTCGCAGACCACGAGCCGGGCGTCGACCGACAGCGCCCTGGCGATCGCGATCCGTTGCCGCTGCCCGCCCGAGAACGCCCCGGGATAGCGGTCGGCCGCGTCGCGGGGCAGCGACACCCGCTCGAGCAGGTCGCCGACGGTGCCCGCCGCCTCGCTGCGCGAGACCTTCCGGACGACGCGGATCGGTTCCTGGAGCAGGTCCCCGACCTTCAGCGACGGGTTCAGCGAGCTCAACGGGTCCTGGAACACGACCTGCAGGTCCCGGGCCAGCCGGGCCCGCCGCCGGCCGCGGAGCCCGGCGATCTCCTGGCCCTCGAACCGGATCGATCCGGAGCTCGGCGGGGTCAGGCCGAGTACCGCGCGACCGATCGTCGATTTGCCGGAGCCGGACTCGCCGACCAGCCCGACGGTCTCGCCGGCCTGCACGTCGAGGTGGACTCCCCGTACGGCGCGCAGCGTCTCGCGTCGGGAGATGCGGTAGTCGACGTCGAGATCACGGATGTCCAGGAGCGGTTCGGTGGTCACGGGTGGTTCACCTCCACCGGGGCGCGGCCCGGCTCGGACGGGATCAGCGACCGCTGCGGCGCCACGCCGCTCCGTTCGGCGAGCAGCTCCTCCGAGCGCACGCAGCGGTGCAGGCGCCCCGCTCCGCCCGGGGTCAGCGGCACGGGCCCGGATCGGCAGTGTGCGGTCGCGAAGGAGCAGCGCTCGGCGAAGCGGCAGTGCTCGGGCCACCGGCCGGGCGGCGGGACGACACCGGGGATGCCGACGGGATCGTGGTCGTCGTCCACCTGCGGGGTCGCGGCGAGCAGCGCGGCCGTGTAGGGGTGGCCCGGTGCGTCGAACAGGTCCTCGACGGGTCCGGACTCGACGACCTCGCCCGCGTACATGACGACGGTGCGGGTGCAGATGTCGGCGACGACGCCGAGATCGTGGGTGATGAACAGCAGGGCCATCCCGAGCTCGGTCTGCAGGCGGCGCAGCAGCTCGAGGATGTCGGCCTGCACGGTGACGTCGAGGGCGGTGGTCGGCTCGTCGGCGACGAGCAGGCGGGGCTCCCCGGCGAGCGCAACGGCGATGGACACCCGCTGCGCCATCCCGCCGGAGAGCTGGTGCGGGTAGGACCGCAGGACCGCCTCGACCCGCGGGATGCCGACCAGTTCCAGCAGCTCCACCGCCCGGGCACGGGCGCCCGCGCGGTCGAAGCCGTGACCGCGCAGGACCTCCTCCAGAACGCTACCGACGGTGAACACCGGATCGAGGGAGGCCATCGGCTCCTGCGAGATCAGCGCGACGTCGCGTCCCCGCAGGGTGGCGAAGGACCCGTCGTGGGTGGCCACCCGGCGCCCGTCGATCTCGACGTGCCCGCTGATCACTCCCGGGGACGGCACCAGGCCGAGCAGGCTCAGCCCGGTCATGGTCTTTCCGCAGCCGGACTCGCCGACGAGCCCGACCGTCTCACCGACTGCGATGTCGAGGTCCACACCCGAGACGACATCGACGAAGCCGTCGCCGCGGGGGAACGACACCCGCAGGTCCCGCACCCGCAGCACGGCGTCGTCGGGGGCGCCCTGGGGCGGCTCGGCGACCTCCCGGCGGGCCAGTGCCTGCGCGGCACGCCGGTGCGACCGGGAGCGCTGCGCGGCGTCGCCGCGGCCGCGCCGGGCGGCGTACATCTCGTCGCGCAGGTAGTCCCCGAGCAGGTTCAGCGCGAGCACCGTCAGCACGATCATCATCCCCGAGGGGACCAGCAGCCACGGCTGCAGGCTGATCGAGGTCGCCGCCTCGGAGATCATGCCGCCCCAGCTCGGGTACGGGGGCGGCGCGCCCAGCCCGAGGAAACCGAGCCCGGCCTGGACCACGACCGCCGTGCCGAGGGCGGCCGAGCCCTGGATGAACACCGGTCCGACCGCGTTGGGCAGGATGTGGCGGCCCAGGATCCGCGCGTTCGTCAGCCCGGACACCCGCGCCGCGTCGACGTAGAGCTCCTCGCGCACGGACACGGTCAGGGACCGGACCAACCGGATGAAGGTCGCCGACATGAGGATGCCGAGCACCGTCATCGCGGCCCAGATGTCGTTGCCCAGCACAGTGGCCACCGCCAGCAGCACCAGGATCGTGGGCAGCGTGATGAGGATGTCCTGGACCCAGCTGACGACGGTGTCCAGCAGCCCGCCGACGTAGCCGGCGAGCAGGCCGAGCGCGGTGCCGACGGCGACCGCGATCACGACCGCCAGCCAGGCGCTCAGCAGGGTCTCCCAGCCGCCGAACAGCAGGCGGTCCAGCACGTCACGGCCGAGCTGGTCGGTGCCCAGTGGATGTTCGGCGCTGGGACCGGCCAGCGAGTCCGCCAGGTCCTGCGCCAGCGGGTCGCCGAGCGAGAAGAGCCGGGCGAGGCTGCTGGCCACGAAGACCAGGCCGATCCAGGCCAGGCAGGCGAGGATCCCGGGGCGGCGCAACAGCCAGGCGATGCGGCCGGTCCGGCGACCGGCTGGTTCCCCGCCGGGCCCCCCACCGGAGGGCGCGGCGGCGGTGACGTCGGTGCTCATAGCCTCACCTTCGGGTTCACCGCGGCGTTCATCAGATCGACCGCCAGGTTGATCACGACGACGGCCGCGGCGGTCAGGACGAGGATCCCGAGCACCACCGGCACGTCGCCGCGGGCCAGCGCGGTCAGCGTGTGCTGTCCCAGGCCCGGCACCGCGAAGACCTGCTCGACGATGATCGAGCCGCCGGACAGCGCCACGAACTGGATGCCGAACGTCGTCAGCACCGGGGTGGCCGCGTTCTTCAGGGCGTGCCGGTAGACCACCGACCGCTCGCCGACCCCGGCAGCGCGCAGCGTCCGGACGTAGTCCCGGTCCAGGTTCTCCAGCATCGCCGAGCGGGTCTGCCGGGCGATCACCGAGATCGACACGGTGGCGACCGCTACCACCGGCAGCACGAGGTGGCTCAGCCACTGCCCCGGCGACGCGGCCAGGTCGACGTAGCCGGTCGCCGGGAACCAGCCCAGCGACAGCCCGAAGAGCAGGACCAGCAGCAACCCCAGCCAGAAGTTGGGGACCGCCATGGCCACGACCGTGAGCCCGACCAGGCCCCGGTCCAGGAGCCCGCCACGGGTCGCGGCCAGCACGCCGATCGGGACGCCGAGCGCCAGTGCGACGACCAGCGACAGCACCACCATGGACAGGGTGATCGGCGCGGTCTGGACGATCCCGGTGAGGACCGACTGGCCGTTGTGCCACGACACGCCCAGATCGCCGGTGAGGACCCCGCCGACCCACTCGAGGTACCGCTCGAGCAGCGGCCGGTCCAGTCCGAGGTCGGCCCGGATCGCCGCGATCGCCTCCGGTGAGGCCTCGTCGCCGGCGCGGCGTTCCGCGATGTCGTTCGGGAGCGCGTTGAGCAGGACGAACACCAGCGACGCGATCCCGAACAGCATCGGGACGGAGTAGAGGATCCGCCGCGCGGCGTACCGGATCACGTGACCTCCGCGCGCCGCAGACCGTCGCCCAGGAGGTACGGGCCGCCGTGGCCGGGCAGCACGTGCACGCCGCCGACCACCTCGGGGTCGTAGTAGGTCATCGAGTCCACGTAGCCGACCTGGATGCTGTAGGCGCCCTCGACGGCGGCCCTGGCGATGTCGCGCATCAGCCGGTCCTGCTCCTCGCCCTCGGCGACCAGCATCGCCTCGTAGAGCTCGCGGATCTCGGGGACCTCGTAGCCGCGCTGGTTGGAGGCCTTCACCGGGCCCAGGTACAGGAGGTTCGGGGTCGCGTATCCGTCGGAGAGCCCGCGGGCGGCGGCGGCCGCGGCGTAGGCGCCGATGTCGGTGTTCGCCGTCTCGCCGGGCGGGCGCACGAGGAGGTTCATGGTGATCCCGACCTCGGAGAGGTAGCCCGCCACGGCCTCGGCCATCGGCTGGTCCTTGGACAGGGTGACCGCCTCGAACGCGAACCCGTCGGCCTGTCCCGCCTCGGCGAGCAGGCGGCGCGCCTCGTCGGGGTCGTAGGGCCAGTGGTCCAACAGGGACTCGTCGTAGCCCGGGCCGGTGCCCGGGGTGAAGGTCAGCACGCTCGGGGTCCCGCGGCCCTGGAACGTCGTGTCGATGATCGCCTGCCGGTCGACGGCCATCTGCATCGCGCGACGCACCCGGACGTCGGCCAGCTGTGGGAAGTCCTCGCCCGCGAGGTCGAAGATCTGGATGCCGTTCGCGTTGTGCGGCTGCGAGTGGACGGCGAGGTCGGTCTCCTCGGCGGCCGCCACGTTGGACACGTCGCCGTAGCCGACGTCGGCCTGGCCGGAGACCAGCGCGTTGTACATGGCGTTGGCGTCGGTGTAGATCCGCAGCTCGAGGGTCTCGAAGTCGTAGGCGTCCGCGTTCCAGTAGTCCGGGTTCCGTGTGTAGGTGTAGACGCTGTCGAGCGTGGTCCGGCTCTCGTCGAGGGTGTACGGACCGGCCCCGACCGGGTTGATCCCCAGGTCGCCCGCCTCGATCGCCCGGGGGCTGGGGACCGAGCCGGCGTGCCCGACGAGTGAGTGCAGCAGGGTCGGGTCCGGCCTGCTCAGGTCGAGCCGCACGGTGTGCGGGGCCTCGACGACGACCTCCTCGACGGCGTCCAGCCGGCCGTAGGGCGCGTTGGGTGCCTCGCGGAAGTAGTCGAAGTAGGTCTTCACGGCCTCGGCGTCGAAGGCCTCGCCGTCGGTGAACGTCACGCCCTCGCGGATCTGCAGGACGAGGGTGGTCGGATCGGTCCACTCCCAGGCCTCCGCCAGGCCGCCGGTGAGCTCCTGGTCGGCGTCACGCTCCAGCAGCGAGCCGTAGAGCGCGTCGATGTGCGCGCTGCCCTGGGCGCCGGCGATGGCGTAGACCGGGTCGAAGGTCTCGGTGGCGAAGGAGTAGCCGATCGACAGGGTTTCGGTGGCCGCACCACCACCGCCACCGCCGCATGCGGCGAGAACGAGGGTTGCTGCCAGGGTGGCTGCGGTCCGACGCACTCCGGTGCGACGACGTGCAGGACGTTCGGGACTGTTCACGGTGACCTCCGCTTCGTTGCGGCCGGGATGTGGGCTGGGGATGCGTTGCTCAGTAACCGGAATCGGCGTCGACGACGCCGACCAGCGGGTCACCGCGGACCTTGCGGGCGACGTTCTCCCGCAGGCGACCGGCCAGCAGCGGGCGGATCATCTCCGGGGTGTCGGCGCTGTGCGGGGTGATGAGGCAGTCGGACCGGCCCCACAGCGGATGACCGGGCGGAAGCGGCTCGGGTTCGGTGACGTCGAGACCGGCGCCGGCAATCGTTCCGGAATCCAGTGCCCGAACCAGGGCATCGGTGTCGACGACCGGCCCGCGGGCGACGTTCACGAGTACTGCGTGCGGCGGCATCGCCCGCAGCGCCGCCTCGTCGATGAGGTTGCGGGTCTGCGGCGTCAGCGCACAGGCGACGACGACGACATCGGCGCCCGGGAGGACGGCGGGCAGGTCCTCGAACCGGTGCTCGCCCTCGCCGGCCGGGGTTCGCCGCACGACCGTGACGCGCGCCCGGAACGCGACCAGCACCCGGATCAGCTCACGCCCGATCCCGCCGGACCCACCGACGATGACCACGTGCGAGTCGTAGAGGGTGCGGGCGAGCTGCTCGCCCCAGGAGGTGGCGCGCACCCTGGTGGGGAGCGAACGCAGGAGGGCGAGCGTGAGGGCGAGTGCGTGCTCGGCGACGGGCTCCGAGTAGGCGCCCTTGGCGCAGGTCCAGGTCCGGTCGTCGGCGAACACGCCCTCCGCCGCCCAGGTGTCCACGCCGGCTCCGCCGAGCTGCACCCACTCGATCCCGGGCGATCCGGCGAGGAGCCGGCGCAGCGCGGGGGCGTCCTTGCCGAGCCACTGCAGCGCCCGGGCCCGGGCCGGGTCCGGCTCGTAGCGGCCCCCGCCGTCCTCGATGGCACGGACCAGCACCTCCGGGGCGGTCGGCGCGACCGCCACCGGGAGCGGTGGTGCGACACCCACTTCGCGTGCGCTGCCGAGCGACATCGGCGCTCCTCACTAGGCGCGGGTGCAGCACCCGACCGGATCACCACCGTCGTCGGCGGCCGATCAGGACACTACAAACTCATCTCATTGAACGCAACAGCGTCTTACTCAGTGAGCCTTACTGAGTGAGTCTTTCCGCGCCGAGGTCCCGCGAGGTGGCGGCGGCCGCCTCGATCACCGCGGCGGCGACGACGTCGGCCCGGGGCTGCAGCCGGAAACTCGGCCCCGAGATGCACGCGGCGGCGACCGGCTCGCCGTCGGCGGTGAACACCGGGCTGGCGAAGCGGATGACGTCGTCCGACCGGTCGTAACCGGCCCAGCCGCGTTCGCGCGCGTCGTCGAGCACGGCGATCGTGGCCTGCACCTCCTCGTCGGACAGGACCTGCCCGACGCCCTCGGCCGACTGGCGAAGCACCGCCACCCTCGTCTCGTGCGGCAGGTGCGCGAGGATCGCCAGGCCGGCCGCCGTCTCGTGCACCGGGCGCTGCCGGCCGGTCAGGTGCGAGCGCACCAGCTGGGACGACCCGATGTAGTCGATGAAGGTCATCAGGCCGCCGTCGAGCACGGCGAGGTGGATCTCCTCGTCGAACCGCTCGTGCATCGCCTCGAGATGCGGGCGGGCGACGATGCGCAGGTCCTCGACCTCGGAGAAGCCGGCACCGAGCTCGCTGAGCTTGGCGGTCAGCCGGTAGCGGCGGTATCCGTCCTGGCGCACGTACCCCGCGTCGCGCAGCTGGGCCAGCAGCCGCGAGGCCGTCGACTTGTCGAGACCGGTCTCGGCCGAGATCGCCGTGACACCGACGCCCTTGCGGTTGACCGAGCGGGCCACCGCCTCCAGCACGAGCAGTCCGCGCTGCAGGACGTTCGCCGGTGGATCGGGCCGCTCCTGCGCCACAAGATCTCCCGGTCCCGCCGCTGAATCCGGGCCCATTCGCACCCGCCTCTCCCGCTCTCGACTCGCCACACCGCGCAACGACACTACAGCTGTGTCTACCAGTGCATCACTGTTTCATTCTGCGCAACACGCCCGTGGGTGATGCGGGACGCGCACGCGAGGGGCTCCGCGGGCTGCAGCCACCACCCAGAGCGGGGCCGGTATCCCGGTAAGGGGTACATCACCATCGGTCGGGATCCGGCTCGGATGCGGGACAACCGACGCCCGCGGCAACGTCACGCGGCACGAACTGGAGGGACATCTGCGGAGAACCCGCTGGTGAGAGTGTGGCCAGAGGCGGGGTCGAACCGCCGACCTTCCACTTTTCAGGCACCCGAGCCCTGCGCTCCACTCACTCGGCCACCGTGTCGGCCAGGACCGGACCCGCTGCGACCGGCTGCGCCGGGTGCGTTGCCGTCAGGATTGCCGTCAGGATTGATGTTCGGGACGCTCTGGGCCGCAGATGCGACACTGGGAGGATCAAGGAGGTGTCCGCGATGAGCATGCCTGCCGCAGGCGAGCAGCACGAGTTCGTGGTCGCACCGGAGCTGGCGGAGGTTGCCGAGCGCTTGGGCCTCCCTCTGCACACGGGAGACCGAGTCCGCTTCGAGGTGATCGAAGGCGGAGCCGCACCGTCCACCCCCCGCCGCCACCTTGGGTGGCTGGGCACCGTCGCAACTGGCCACGGCGATCTCAGCGAGCGGGCGAAGGACGAGATCCGCGACGGCATGGGGCGCGAGTCCTGAGCGAGATCGTCGTCGACGCAGGCCCGCTGATCGCCGGCTTCGATCGCAGCGACAAGTGGCACGACCGCTGCTCGGAACTACTGACCACGCTGCCGGGTCCGCTGCTCGTCCCGAGCACCATCGTGGCCGAGGTCTGCTACATGATCGCCCGCCACAGGTTCGGCGCGGAGGCGGAAGCAGCGTTCCTACGTTCCTTCAGCGACGGCAGCCTCGTCGTCGCCGATCTCGCCGTCTCCGACTTCGCTCGGATGGCCGATCTGGTGGAGCGCTACGCGGACTTTCCGCTCGGAGGTTCCGACGCCAGCGTGATCGCCATCGCCGAGAGGCTCTCGATCACCACGATCTTGACCACAGACCGGCGCCACTTCGCCGCCGTACGCCCGGCCCACATCGAGGCGTTCACGCTGCTGCCGTGACCGTCCACTGCCTCACGGTTACCGTCAACCGGGGAGATCGGGACGGTGCCGATCGGGGAACCCGCTGGTGAGAGAGTGTGGCCAGGGGCGGGGTCGAACCGCCGACCTTCCGCTTTTCAGGCGGACGCTCGTACCAACTGAGCTACCTGGCCCCGGCCCCCGGATGAACCCGGGGATCCAGAGAGTGGAGCGACCCAGACGGGACTCGAACCCGCGACCTTCGCCGTGACAGGGCGACGCGCTAACCAACTGCGCCACTGGGCCTTGCTGATGTAACCGTACCCCCAACGGGATTCGAACCCGCGCTGCCGCCTTGAAAGGGCGGAGTCCTAGGCCGCTAGACGATGGGGGCTTGGATGACCGTGGAGGCTCAACCTTCCCTCAACGGCTGTCCGTTGGGAGCGGTGAAACCATACGACACCGCCCCGACCCCGCCTGCAACCACCCCCCTGATCGCGGCGTCCTGGCCGGTCAGGAGCCCGCACACCCCTCCGCCCCGCGGCACACCCGCTGCAACGGGTGTGCGGCGCCGCGAACGGGTGTGCGGCGCCGCCGTCACCGCGCGACGGGCGGCGGCTGGTCGGGGTTCGAGGAGATCAGGCCGAGCATGTCGAGCAGCTCGCGCAGGTCACCCGAGTCGGCGGAGTTCTTCGCCACGACGAGCCGGGCCTTCTGGACCTGGTCGTCGGACACCTTGAACGCGTCGGCCGCGTTCCGCGGCGCCGGGATGGATCCGGTCTCGTCGTCGGTACTGCGTTTCGCACCGATGCTCATGACGCCTCCCCGTAGGCAGTCGGGGCGTCCCGTGTCCCTGGCACACCCCCGGGTTCCGTCCGTGGGTCGCGCCGCGGTGCCGGGTCTCGCCGGTACCGCCACGTGCTGTGGCCGTGACCAAGACGTTACCGATCGTGCGGGTGCCCTGCACGCCCCTTCCCGGGTGACGGGACGGTCACCGCCCGCGCTGATCCGGGCCCGGCGTTCAGCCGGACGCCGAGGCCGGGCACCGGTCCGCGGCCGACCCAGCGGACAGGGCCCCGACCGGCACCGCTGCCGCCAGCGCCCGGTATCCGGCCGGCGACGGGTGCAGGCCGTCACCGGAGTCGTACTCCGGACGCAGCCGCGTCGGATCACCCGGATCGGCGAGCGTCGCGGCCGCGTCGATCACCCCGTCGGCCCAGTGCGGGCCCTCGGTGCGGATGCGTTCGTTGATCCGGTCCCGGGCCGCGACGACCGGGGCGGCGTCCCGGCCGCCGCTCGTCGACGGCGGGATCGTGGTGAGGAACACCCGCAGCCCGGCCTCCCGGCCCCGGTCGGCGAACGCCCGCAGGCCCGCCGCGAGCTCGTCGGCCCCGGCTCCGGCGGCGAGGTCGTTGGTCCCGATGAGCAGGATCACGTCCCGGATCCCGGCCAGCGGCGCCACGTCGACGTCGAACCGGGTGCCCGGCGCGTCCCCGCCGGCCGGCGGATCGTCCTGCAGCAGCCGGTTGCGGGACAGGCCCGCGTTGAGCACCGGCGTCGCCGTCCGCTCGGACGCCAGCCGGGCGGCCAGCCGGTCGGAGAAGCGGTCGTCGGCGTCGGGCGTGCTGCCCACGCCGTCCACCAGCGAGTCGCCGATCACCAGCACCCCGCCGGCCGGGCGCGGCACCAGGACGTCGATCCCGGCCAGCACCGGCCACGACTGCAGCGTGGTGCCGAAGCCGTCCGGCTGCGGCTGCCCCGACCGGTCCCCCGGCCCGGACAGCCACGCGGTGCGCATCGCGACCGGGTGCGAGCTGATCGTCGCCGGGACCTCGGCCAGGTAGAGGCTCACCGTCAGCGGCACGTCCCGCACGACCGGGACCGGCAGCGGATCGGTCAGCACGTCCGCGCCGGGCTCCAGCCGGACGTCGGGGCGCCCGGCGGTCGACACCGGACGCGGGCCCGTCGTGCCGGCGCCGTCGCCCGCCCGGCCGACGGTGACCGCGCCGATGTGCAGCGGGCCGTCGCCGTGCCGGTTGGACAGCCGCAGCCGCAGCCCGTCCCCGGACGTCTGCGGCCGCACGACCATCCGCAGCGTCCGCCCGGCGAGCTGGTCGCCCGGCACCGCCTGCTGCGCCGCGTGCCAGCCGGCCACCCAGCCGGGGCCGCAGCCCGCCGCGCCCGCCGCGGCGGGCAGCACCCGGCCGCAGCCGGCGAACGTGAGGCCCGCGACGAGCAGTGCCAGCACCGCGAACGCCGCCGGGAGGTGCCACCGACCGTCACGCCGCACGCGCGTCCGCCTCCGTCCGTTCCGATCCCGCCGGTGCAGCCGGCCGGGTCCCGCACGCGCTGTGTCGACCCGTCACCCGATCACGTTACGTAGGTTGCCGGTCACTCTGCGACGACCGGCCGAACGGGACCGCCGAGCGGACTCTCCGTTCGGGTGGGCGTGCACGGCACCCGGATGCGCGAGGCTGCGGATTGTCAGGGGCAGCTTCTAGTGTCGTGCCCCACGGACGGTGGCCGGTGCGGGTCGCCGGGGCAGCAGAGGGAGGGCGGGTCGCGTGGCCGGCTACGAGGAGATCTTCCGTTCCAGCGTCGAGGACCCGGCGGGCTTCTGGCTCCGTGCCGCGGAGGCGCTGGACTGGCACGTCGCCCCCGGCACCGCGCTCGACGACTCGAACCCGCCCTTCTACCGCTGGTTCCCCGACGGCGAGCTGAACGTCGCGCACAACGCGCTGGACCGGCACGTGGAGGCCGGGCACGGCGACCGCACCGCGCTGGTGTACGACTCGCCGGTCACCGGCAGCCGGCGCAGCTACAGCTACGCGGAGCTGCGCGACGAGGTCGCGACGTTCGCGGGCGTGCTGCGCGACCTGGGCGTCACCCGCGGCGACCGGGTGGTCATCTACATGCCGATGGTCCCGGAGGCGGCGATCGCGATGCTGGCCTGTGCCCGGCTCGGCGCGGTGCACTCGGTCGTGTTCGGCGGGTTCGCCGCCAAGGAGCTCGCGGTCCGGATCGACGACGCCGGCCCGAAGGTCGTCGTGTCGGCGTCCTGCGGGATCGAGGGCAAGCGGGTCATCGAGTACAAGCCGCTGCTGGACAAGGCGATCGAGCTGTCCGACCGCAAGCCGGACGCGACCGTGATCCTGCAGCGCGAGCAGGCCACCGCGGCGCTGGGGCCGATCGACGTCGACTGGGCCGAGGCCGCCGCGAAGGCCACGCCGGCCGATCCGGTGCCGGTGCGCAGCACCGACCCGCTCTACGTGCTCTACACCTCCGGCACCACCGGCAAACCCAAGGGTGTGGTGCGCGACTCCGGCGGCTACGCCACCGCGCTGGCCTGGTCGATGCCCAACATCTACGACGTCGGCGCCGGGGAGACGATCTTCACCGCGTCCGACGTGGGCTGGGTCGTCGGCCACTCCTACATCGTCTACGGGCCGCTGCTCGCGGGCGCGACGACCGTGCTCTACGAGGGCAAGCCGGTCGGCACGCCGGACGCCGGGCAGTTCTGGCGAGTGGTCGCCGAGAACCGGGTGACGTCGCTGTTCACCGCGCCGACTGCGTTCCGGGCGATCAAGAAGGAGGACCCGCAGGGCGCGTTCACCACCCGGCACGACATCTCGTCGTTGAAGTACCTGTTCCTGGCCGGTGAGCGGCTCGACCCGGAGACCTACCGCTGGGCCTCGGAGCTGCTCGGCATCCCGGTGATCGACCACTGGTGGCAGACCGAGACCGGCTGGCCGATCGCGGCGAACCCGGCGGGCGTCGAGCTGCTGGAGATCAAGCCCGGCTCGCCGACCCGGCCGATGCCGGGCTGGGACATCCGGGTGCTCGACGAGAAGGGCGCGCCGGCCGAGCCCGGCGCCGACGGCGCGATCGTGGCCCGGCTGCCGCTGCCGCCGGGCGCGTTCCCGACCCTGTGGAACGACGACGAGCGCTACGTGAACTCCTACATGAAGGCGTTCGACGGCTACTACCTCACCGGCGACGGCGGGCACATCGACGCCGACGGCTACATCTTCGTGATGGGCCGTACCGACGACGTGATCAACGTCGCCGGGCACCGGCTGTCCACCGGCGGGATGGAGGAGGTCCTCGCCTCGCACGCCGACGTCGCCGAGTGCGCGGTGATCGGCGTCGCGGACACCATGAAGGGCCAGATCCCGCGCGGGTTCGTGGTGCTCAAATCCGGTGTCGACGCCGCGGCCGACGGCTACGAGGAGCGGCTGCGCGCCGAGCTGGTGCAGCTGGTCCGCGACCAGATCGGCGCGGTGGCCTCGCTGAAGGACGTGGCGATCGTCCCGGCCCTGCCCAAGACCCGGTCCGGGAAGATCCTCCGCAAGACGATGCGCGGCATCGCCGACGGCGCCGACGAGGCGGTCCCGTCCACCATCGACGACGCGTCGGTGCTGGACACGCTCCGCCCGATCCTCCGGCGGGAGTGACCCCGTTCAGGTGGTCCACGCGGGCCGTCCTTGACCTCACCGGACCGGGCCGGTAACGGCCCGGCCACGTAGGCCGATCACCTGACGACGGCCGCACCCGCTCCCCCGCCCCCCACGCGGTCGTCGATCGACGTGGAGGTTCGTCATGGACGGCACCCGCATGCGGCTCGCCGCGCTGGCCGGCCCGCTCACCGTCGGCCTCGTCCTCGGGGTCGCCGCGCTGCTGGAGTCCCCCGCGGACCGGCCGCCCGCCGGCACCCCGGAGCCGGTCGGGACCCTGCCCGCGACGACCGCGGCGACCGCCGCGAGCGCGCCGGCGATGCTCGGCCTCCCGCCCGCCACCCGGACGTCGGAACCGGCGCGCGAGGCGCGGGCGAACCCCGCGCCGGCCCCGGCGCCTGTGCCGGCGCACACCGCCGCCGGGCACTGAGCGACCGCTGCGGCACGGTCCCGCCGGCTCAGGTCAGGACAGCATAACCGCAGGTCAGGGCATCCTCAGTCGTGCACGCGACGCCGTCCGGGGGCACCATGGGCGGCATGAAGGTCATCGTGGATTTCGACCGCTGCGAGAGCAACGCGGTGTGCATGGGTGTCGCCCCGGAGGTGTTCGAGGTGCGGGACGACGACTACCTCTACATTCTCGACGAGAACCCGGCCGAGGCCCTGCGGCCGCAGGTCGAGGAGGCGGCGCGCAGCTGCCCGAAGGCGGCCATCACCGTCGAGGGCTGACGGCCGCATCCCGGCCGTCCGGCAGTTGCCGCGCCCGGGCTCGGCGGCGAGGATCGCAGCAGAGCACCGCCTGCGAAGGAGCCGCCCGTGACGCACCCGGAGAACGCCACCGCCGACGTCTGGACGACGCCGCTGACCCCGCTCGCCTTCCTCGCCCGGTCGGCGGACGTGTTCGCCGACCGGACGGCGATCGTCTACGGCGATCGCAGGCACAGCTACGCCGAGTTCGCGGCGGAGGCGACGCGGGTGGCGCAGGGGCTGCGCGCGTCCGGCGTCGGACCGGGCGACCGGGTGGCGTACCTGCTGCCGAACGTGCCGGAGATGCTGGTCGCGCACTTCGCGGTGCCGCTGGCCGGCGCGATCCTGGTCGCGATCAACACGCGGCTCTCCACCGAGGAGGTCCGCTACATCCTCGACCACTCGGGCGCGACGGTGCTGGTCGTCGACAACGTGCTGTACGAGACGGTGCGCCCGGTCGCCGGCGAGCTGCGGACGGTCCGCGAGATCGTCACGGTGACCGATCCGGCGGCGCCGGGCGACGGCGTCGGGTCCGGCCTGTCCTACGCCGACCTGCTCGCGCGCGGCTCGGACGATCCGCTGCCGTGGGCGGTCGACGACGAGCGGTCGACCATCACGATCAACTACACGTCCGGGACGACCGGCAACCCCAAGGGCGTCGAGTACCACCACCGCGGCGCGTACCTGAACTCGTTCGGCGAGATCGTGCACTCGTCGCACTCCGCGGACACCGTGTACCTGTGGACGCTGCCTATGTTCCACTGCAACGGCTGGTGCACGCCGTGGGCGGTGACGGCGATCGGCGGCACCCATATCTGCCTGCGCGAGGTCCGCGGCGACACAATCTGGCGGCTGATCACCGAGCACGGCGTGACCCACCTCAACGGGGCGCCCACGGTCGTCACGACGATCATGAACTCGCCGGAGGCGGTCACCCTCGACTACCAGCTGGTGGTGACGACGGCGGGTGCGCCGCCGTCGCCGACGACGATCCTGCAGATGGAGCGGATGGGCTTCCGGATCGTGCACGTCTACGGCCTCACCGAGACCTACGGGCCCTACACGGTGAACCAGTACCAGCGGGAGTGGGACGCGCTCGACGGCGAGGAGCGCGCCCGGCTGCAGGCCCGGCAGGGGGTCGGGATGGTCTGTGCGGACCGGGTCCGGGTGGTCGACGAGCAGATGAACGACGTCCCGCGCGACGGCGCCACGATGGGCGAGATCGTGATGCGCGGCAACAACGTCATGAAGGGCTACTACCTGGACCCGGAGAAGACGGCCGAAGCGTTCGCGGGCGGCTGGTTCCACTCCGGGGACCTGGGTGTGGTGCACCCGGACGGCTACGTGGAGCTGCGCGACCGCGCCAAGGACGTGGTGATCTCCGGCGGCGAGAACATCTCCACCGTCGAGGTGGAGCAGGCGATCGTCTCGCACGACGCGGTGCTGGAGGCGGCGGTGGTCGGCATCCCGGACGAGAAGTGGGGCGAGGTCTGCAAGGCGTTCGCGGTGCTCAAGCCGGGCCGGACCGCCGAGCCCGCCGAGCTGATCGAGCACGTGAAGTCGCGGATCGCCCGGTACAAGGCCCCCAAGCTCGTCGACATCGTCGACGAGCTGCCCAAGACCTCGACCGGCAAGGTGCAGAAGTTCGAGCTGCGTGAGAAGGAGTGGGCCGCGCGCGGCGATGCCTCCCGCATCCAGGGTTAGGTCACGTTCGTTCGAGGCGGAACGGTCAATCGGTTAGCATTGCTCAAGTGAGTGTCGCGAGCAGGCCGCCGGTGGCCGCCCCCGCCGGGCCGTCCGCGTTCCGGGTGGCCGCCGGGGCGGTCACCGTGACGACCGTGTCGGTGCTGCCGGTGTTCCTCACAGGCGCGCTGGCCGTCCAGCTCTCCGCCGATCTCGGGTTCGACCCGGCCGGCCTCGGCCTGGTGGTCGCGCTCTACTTCGGCGTGAGCGCGCTGTTCTCGCTGCCGGTCGGGATGGTCGTCGAGCGGGTCGGCTCCCGGGTGACCAGCCGGATCGCGGTGGCCGGCGCTGCGGTGCTGATGGCCGCGATGGCGGTCGGCGCCCGCTCGTACTGGTCGCTGGTCGCACTGCTGCTGTGCGGCGCGTGGTGCAACGTGATGGGCCAGCTGTCGTCGAACCTGACGCTGGCCCGGACGGTGCCCGCGCACCGGATGGGCCTGTCGTTCGGCGTCAAGCAGGCGGCGATCCCGGCCGCGACGCTGCTCGCCGGCCTCGCCGTGCCCGTCGTCGCGCTCACCATCGGCTGGCGCTGGGCGTACGCGATCGGCGCGGTGCTCGCGCTGGCCGCGCTCGCCGCCTGCCCCCGCGTCGACGCCACCCCCGCCGCCCGCCCGGTGAAGGGCGACCGGGCGACCGGGGCGCTCGCCGTGATCGGCGTGGCGGCCGGCCTGGCCGCCGGGACCGCGACCGCGCTGGGCATCTTCCTGGTCGCCTCCGCCGTGGACCGGGGCATCGATCCCGGCCTGGCCGGCCTGATGCTGACGATGGGCAGCATCGTCGGGCTCACCGTCCGGATGCTGCACGGCTGGCTGGCCGACCGGCGCGCCGGCGGGCACGTCGCCGTCGTCGCGGGCAGCCTCGCCGCGGGCGCGATCGGGTTCGTGCTGCTGGCCGTGCCCGGCACCCCGGCACTGGTCGTCGGGGTCGTGCTGGCCTTCGGGCTCGGCTGGGCCTGGCCGGGGCTGCTGCAGTTCGCGGTGGTCCGGCTGAACCCCTCCGCGCCCGCTGCCGCGACGTCGATCGTGCAGCTCGGCGTGTACGCCGGCGGCTTCGCCGGCCCGATCCTGTTCGGCTGGCTCGCCACCCACGAGGGCTTCCCGGTCGCCTGGTCGGTCAACGCCGGCGTGATGCTGGTGTCGGCAGTGCTGATGCTCGTCGGACGGCAGATGCTGCTGTCGCACGCCCGCCGCGCCGCCGGCCGGGCGTGAGCCCCGACCTCGTGTGCCGCCCCCGGGCCGCGGTCACCCGTCGCTGCACAGGCGGCGGCCGTACCAGGCGTTCCATCCCGCTATCCCCACCACCACGGTCACGGTGAGCGCCTCGGTGAGCCCGACCGCGACCGGGATCGGGAGCAGATAGACCAGCGGTATCCGGGCGAGTGCCTCGATCAGCAGGCCGACGCCCCAGACCGTGGACAGGACCCGGTGGCCGCGGCGGGCCGCCGGGCTGGTCGCGTACTCGTGGGCGGCCTGCGCGGCATGTGCGGGGGCGAAGCTCTGCATCGCAGCCAGGGTGAGTGGGCGGCGCCCGCGGGCCGCGGTCACCAGGAACACCAGGCCCACCACGGCGGTGATGAACGACGTGCGCAGCAGCAGCGTGCGTGGGTCCCCGGTGGACAGCGCCAGCACGAAGCCGACGCCGCACACCAGCAGCATGATCAGGGCGAACGCGTTGAGGGTGCGACTGCGCATCGCGGACCAGGCCACCCTCGTGGCCGCGAGCCCGGACGCGACGAGCAGCGCGATCCAGTCGCCGGCACCGAGCAGGTGCAGCACGTAGTAGCCGGCCACCGGGAGCCCGACGTCGAGCAGCAACCCGCGCAGCATGACCAGCGACCCGGGCGTGCCTGCGCGGTCGGTGGTGGGCGGGTCGTCCGCGACGTTCACCACGTCGGTCCACCCGTGTCGGGCGGCACCGCTCCGGTGACCGACTGATCGTGGGCGGTCATGTCGTCGAGGTCCGGGGCGAGGTGGCCCGAAGGTCGGCCGGACGGTCGGTGGTCACCATGCGGACGAGCATCACCTGTCGCGTATGACCTGTCAATATTGACATGTCACTTTCGATAGGTCTGATCGTGGGGTGTCGCTCCCGCACGTGTGCCCATCCGTCCAGCGCTGCCCCGGGCCGGTCGAGGACGACCGAGGCCCTCCCCGGACGTCCGGGGAGGGCCTCGTCGTGCACCGGGCCGCGCTCGTGCGTGACCACCGGGTGCCGCCGGTCGGGCGGCACCGCTGCGCGCGGATCGGCGCGCGTGGGGGCGGTCAGCCGACCTGGTTCAGCCAGGCGCCGCGCTCGGAGGAGAAGTTCATCGGGTCGAAGAGCAGCACGAACTGTCCCGCGTCCCCGTTGGCGTGGTCGAAGCAGACCGTTCCGCTGGTCGTGCCGCCCGGGGCGAGGTCACCGGCGGACAGCACCCGGTCGGCTCCCAGCAGCGACGTCATCAGGGCCGCGCCGTTCGGGTCCTGCAGCTTCCAGTCGAAGCCGCCGTTGAAGCTGCCGGGCGTCGTCCCGGCGTTGGTGTAGGTGACGTCCGTGCAGAGCGTCTGCCCGAGCGTCGAATCACCCGGCTGCAGCGCGCTCGCCGAGATCTGCAGGTCACCGACCGTCAGGGTGTCGCCGGCATTGCCGACGACGTCGTTCGCCGTCGCGCCGGGGAACGCCCCGGAGCTGTCCGTGGCCGGCTCGCCGGACGCGGGCACCGGTGCGGCCGGGGCGGCCGTCGAGATGTCCGACGCTACCGACGCGAAGGCCGAGGCGTAGAGGATGCACACCAGCAGCCCCAGCGCCGACAGCACGGTCCCGCTGATCGCGACGCCCCGGTTGTTCGCCTTCCCGCGGCTCACCCGCACGATCCCCAGCACGCCGAAGACCAGGCCCAGGATCACCAGCGGCCAGGCGATCACCCCGACGAACGGGATCAGCGAGAACAGCAGCCCGAGGATGCCGAGCACCAGCGCGGTGGTGCCGAAGCCGTTGCGCGGCGGCTCGACCGGGACCCGCGGGGCGGGTCCGCCCCGCTGCTGGGGGACGGCGGAGCGCTGGGCGGCCGTCGGCCACGCCTCGGTCCCGGCCGGCGGGATCGGGGCGCCGGGGCGGGTGCTGCCGAACGGCGGGCCGCCGAACGGGACCTGCGGGTGGCCGTCGTAGTACTGGCCGGGCTGTCCGGGCTGTCCGGGCTGTCCGGGCTGTCCGGGCGGGCCGTACTGCGGGCCCTGCTGGTGTCCGGCCCACTGCTGCGGTCCGGTCTGTCGCGGGTCCGGACCGTACTGCTGCTGCGGGTACCGGCCCTGGGCGGCGTGGCGGGGGTCCTGCTGCGGCGGGCCGGACTGGCCCGGGGCGCCGGAGGGGTTCTGCGAGGTGGTCACGCCATGCCTGTCGAGCGACTTCCGGCGGCCGTGTCACCGAACCCGTCCGTCTCAACAAAGTTGACGACCAGTTCGGGCTCTGATCACCCGATCGGGCGACCACACGCTGCTGGGTGGCAGCGTGCAACGGACGCCGGACGGTCGCATCGCCGCCGGACCGTGCCCGTCCGGCCACCGGGTGCCACGATTCCCGGATGAGCCACACCGTTGTCGTCACCGGCGCCGCCGGGGCACTGGGCCGCGCCGTCGTCGAGGAGTTCCGGTCCCGCGGGCACCGAGTCGCCGCGCTGGGCCGTCCGGGGGCCGCCCTGGACCGGATCGCCGCCGACGGCATCCATCCGATCGGCGTCGATCTCACCGACCGCGGCGCCGTCGGCGAGGCGTTCGCCCGGATCGACGAGTTCCCCGGCACCATCGGCACGCTGGTCGCGGTGGCCGGCGGCTACGCCGCGGGCGGCCTCGCCGACGCCGACCCGGACACCCTGCACGGGCTGTTCGACACCAACTACGCCTCGGTGGTCTGGGCGGCGCAGGCCGCGGCCCCGCGGATCGCCGACGCGGGCGGCGGCGCGATCGTCACCGTCGGCGCGAAGGCCGGCGCCACCGGACCGGCCCAGCTGGTGCACGGGACCAGCAAGGCCGCCGTGCACCGGCTCACCGAGCTGCTCGCCGACGAGCTGCGGTCGCAGCGGATCCGGGTCAACGCGGTACTGCCGTCGGTGATCGACACCCCGGCCAACCGGCAGTGGATGAGCGACGACGCGGTCGCCCGCGCGGCCACCCCGGCCGCGATCGCCCGGGTGATCGCGTTCCTCGCCGGCCCGGACGCCGCCCCGGTCTCCGGCGCCCTGATCCCGGTCCACGGCGACTCCTGATCCGGCACGGCACCGGCCGGTGTCCGGCGGGCACGACGGCACGCGCCGGATCCGGCTGCGAGGATGGGCGCATGGCCACCCGACCGCTCCCCCCGTCGTGACCGGACTCGGCCCGGCGGTGCGCCGGATCCTCGACTGGCCGGTCGACCACGCCGCCGCCTCCGTCGTCGCCGCGGACGGCAGCGTGCTCGCCGACGCGGGCGACACCGACCGCGAGTTCGCGCTCGCCTCGGTGACCAAGCCGCTGTCCGCCTACGCCGTGCTGGTCGCCGTCGAGGAGGGCGCCCTCGACTGGGACGACCCGGCGGGCCCCGAGGGCTCCACCGTCCGGCACCTGATCGCGCACACCTCCGGACTGGCCTTCGACACCGACCGGGTGCAGGCCGCCCCCGGCGAGCGCCGGATCTACTCGAACACCGGGTTCGCCGTGCTCGCGGACGCCGTGGCCGGGGCGACCGGCATCGGGTTCGCCGACTACCTGCACCAGGCCGTCTGCGAGCCGCTCGAGCTGAGCGGGACCCGGCTGGAGGGCGCGGCCGGGGCCGGGGCCGTCTCCACCGCGCGCGACCTGTCCCGGTTCGCCGCGGAGCTGCAGGCGCCCCGGCTGCTGGACCCGCGCACCGTCGCCGAGGCGACGACCGTCGCGTATCCGGGTCTGGACGGGCTGCTGCCCGGCTACGGCAGGCAGAAGCCGAACGACTGGGGGCACGGCTTCGAGATCCGGGACGGGAAGTCCCCGCACTGGACCGGCACCACGTCCTCGCCCCGCACGTTCGGCCACTTCGGACAGTCCGGCGCCTTCCTGTGGGTGGACCCGGACGCCGGCCTCGCCGCCGTCGCCCTCACCGATCGCGACTTCGGCGAGTGGGCCGTGGACGCCTGGCCGGTCTGGACCGACGGCGTCCTCGCCGCGCACCGGTCCTGACCGCACGCAACCGGCCGTCCGGGCCGGTTGCGCAGGTCACAGCCCGCGCGGGACGATCGCCGGATGACGGCGTGGTCGGCGGGTGCGGCGGTGGCCTCGTCGACCGTGCTCGTCGTCGACGACGACGAGCGGGTCCGCACCCTGGTCAGCTGGCAGCTGGAGGCGGACGGGTTCGCCGTCGTCACCGCGCCGGACGGCGCCGCCGCGCTCGACCGGATCGCCTCCGCCCGGCCGGATCTCGTCGTCCTGGACCTGTCGCTGCCCGGCGTCGGCGGTCTGGACGTGCTGCGCCGGGTCCGCCGCGACGACGCCACCACCGGCGGCGCCGCGCTCCCGGTGATCGTGCTGTCCGGGCGCAGCGGCGAGACCGACCGGATCGTCGGCCTCGATCTCGGCGCCGACGACTACCTGGTCAAGCCGTTCTCCCCCGGCGAGCTCGCGGCGCGGGTGCGCTCGGTGCTGCGCCGCTCCGCGCCGGTGCGGCCCGGCGGCGCGGCGGCCCGGGCGGGCGGGCTGCGGGTCGACGAGCCGACCCGCGAGGTCACCGTCGACGGCGACCCGGTGGAGCTGACCGCCCGCGAGTTCGATCTCCTGGCGTTCCTCGCCCGGCACCCGCGGCAGGTGTTCAGCCGTGCCCAGCTGCTGGAGCAGGTGTGGGACGCGGCGCCCGACTGGCGCAGCGAGGCCACCGTGACCGAGCACGTGCACCGGTTGCGGCACAAGCTCCCCGGCGGGGACCGGATCCTGCGTACGGTCCGCGGCGTCGGTTACCGGCTGGAGAGCTGATGACCGTCACCGACGCCGCCTTCGATCTCGACCACGCCGACACGGTCGCGCTGCTGCAGCGGCAGACCGAGCTGCTGGAGCAGATCGCGGCGGGCACCGCGCTGCCCGAGGTGCTCGGCGGCATCACGACCGCGCTGGAATCGCTCGTCCCCGGCGCCCGGTGCTCGGTGCTGCTGCTCGACGAGGCCCGCACCCGGCTGCGGCACGGCGCCGCCCCCTCGCTGCCCCCCGAGTACTCCTCGCGGATCGACGGGATGGCGATCGGCGCCGACGCGGGCTCCTGCGGGGCCGCCGCCTACCTGGGCAGCCCGGTCGTCGCCGAGGACATCGGCACCGACCCGCGCTGGCGCGGGTACCGCGAGCTCGCCGTCCCGTACGGCCTGCGGTCCTGCTGGTCGTCCCCGATCACCGGACGGGGCGGGGTGCTCGGCACGTTCGCCGTCTACCGCGACCGGACGCACCGGCCGTCCGCCCGCGAGGAACGCCTGGTCGGGCGGCTCACCCATCTCGCGTCGGTCGCGATCGAGCACGCCGGGCTGTACGGCGCGCTCACCGAGAGCGAGGAGCGGTTCCGGCGGGCGTTCGCCGACAACGCCACCGGGATGGCCCTGGCCGCACCCGACGGCACCGTCACCGAGGCCAACCGGGCGCTGACCGAGCTGCTGGGCCGCGACGTGCGCGGCGAGACCGTCGACGACGTCCTGGTCCCGGTACCCGGCGGTGAGGCCAGGGCGCACCGGCCGGACGGCACGGAGCTGGAGCTGGCGGTCACGGCGTCGGAGATCCGCGGCCCGGACGGCCGGCCGGTGCAGCTGTCGGTCGCCGTGCTCGACCTGACCCAGCGGCGCGCGGCGCTGCGCGAGCGGCAGGCCCGGCACGAGGCCGAGGTGGCCCGCGCCGCCGCCGAGGCGGCGAGCCACGCCAAGTCCCGGTTCGTCGCCGCCCTCGGCCACGAGCTGCGCACCCCGCTGCAGGCGATCTCCGGGTTCGCCGAGCTGCTCGGCACCCTCGATCTGCCGGTGGAGCGCCGCGCCGCGGCGCTCGAACACATCTCCGGGGCGACCACGCACATCCTGTCGCTGGTCGACGACGTCCTCGACGTCGCGCGGATCGAGGCGGGCGCGCTGCCCACCCATCCGGTCGATCTCGATCTGCGGCCGCTCGCCGACGAGGTGCTGGACCTGCTGCGGCCGATGGCCGCCGAGCGCGGCGTGACCCTGCAGCACGACGGCCGCGGCCCGGTGACGGCCCGGGCCGATCCCCGGCGGCTGCGCCAGGTGCTGATCAACCTCGTCGGGAACGGCATCCGCTACAACCGGCCCGGTGGCCAGGTGTCGGTCACGGTGACGTCCGGGACGACGGTCCGGCTCGTCGTCGCGGACTCCGGTCGCGGCATCCCGGACGGCACCGCCGACCGGCTGTTCGTCGCGTTCGACCGGCTGGACCGCGACGAGCCCGGCGACGAGGGGGTCGGGCTCGGCCTGCCGCTGGCCCGCGGCCTGGTCGAGGCGATGGGCGGCTCGCTCACCCTCGACTCGGTGGTCGGCACCGGGACGACCGCGATGGTCACACTGCCCGCCCCGGCGCGGCCGACCGCCGATCGGCCCTGAGCGCTGCCGCCCGGAGTGCCGGCACCCCCGGGAATGAACCGGCGGCCCCGCCCGTTGGAACGATCGTCCGAGCCGGGCGACACGAGTCCCCGGGCCGCAATGGATAACAGCCGCCGCGGAATACCGTCCGGCAGGAGCCGCGGTGCGCCACTCGCCGCGAGGCGACCGGCGTCCGGTTCGGACACCTCATCCATCCCTCCGAAATCCGATTGCTCCCCGCTGCGAGCCCGATCACCATGGTCGGCGTCCGCCCGGTCCCGGGCGAGCAGGCACACTGAGTGAACGATGTCCAGCGAACCCGCCCCGTCCGCCGACGACCGTCCCGCACGCGGGAGCGGAAGGCCCCCGCGTCCGCGCCGTCCCCGCCGGGACTCCGCGGACCGGAAGACCGACATCAGCAACCTGACGATCGATGACGAGGCCGCAGCGCAGGCCGCCCCCGGGACGGAGGGCGCCGCGCGCGGCCGTCCGGCCCGTGAGCAGCAGCGCCGACCGCGCCGCCGCGGGCCACGGGGCCGGAGCGCTGCCGTCACGGCGCCCGGCCCCACCCACGTGGGTGGTCGCGGCGGTCCCGACCGCGGCGACCACCCACGTGTGGCGCCGCCCGTCAGCTATCCCGCGACGCTGCCGGTGTCCGCGCGGCGCGCGGACATCGCCGAGGCCATCCGGGACAACCAGGTCGTGATCGTGGCCGGCGAGACCGGCTCCGGGAAGACGACACAGCTCCCGAAGATCTGCCTGGAGCTCGGCCGCGGGGTGCACGGCATGATCGGCCACACCCAGCCGCGCCGGCTCGCCGCGCGCACGGTGGCCGCCCGGATCGCCGAGGAGCTGGGCGTCGAGCTCGGCAGCACGGTCGGCTGGAAGGTCCGGTTCACCGACCAGGTCGGCGACGACACCATGGTCAAGCTGATGACCGACGGCATCCTGCTGGCCGAGCTGGCCGGCGACAAGGACCTCCGCCGGTACGACACGCTGATCATCGACGAGGCGCACGAGCGCAGCCTCAACATCGACTTCATCCTCGGTTACCTGACCCGGCTGCTGCCCCGCAGGCCGGACCTCAAGGTGATCATCACCTCGGCGACGATCGACCCGGAGCGGTTCGCCCGGCACTTCGGCGGTGAGCAGGAGCCCGCGCCGATCGTCGAGGTCTCCGGCCGCACCTACCCGGTCGAGGTGCGCTACCGCCCCGTCGTCGACCCGGACGACCCGGACGCCGATCCCGACCGGCAGCTGGACGACGCGATCGGCGACGCGGTCGTCGAGCTGCAGCGTGAGGGCCCGGGCGACGTGCTGGTCTTCCTCTCCGGTGAGCGCGAGATCCGCGATGCGGCCGAGGCCCTGGAACGGCGCAACCTGCCGGGCACCGAGATCCTGCCGCTCTATGCCCGGCTGTCGACGGCCGAGCAGCAGCGGGTCTGGCAGCCGCACACCGGCAACCGGGTGGTGCTCGCCACCAACGTCGCCGAGACGTCGCTGACCGTCCCGGGTGTCCGCTACGTCGTCGACACCGGGACCGCGCGCATCTCCCGCTACTCGCGCCGGCTCAAGGTGCAGCGGCTGCCGATCGAGAAGATCTCCCAGGCGTCGGCGAACCAGCGGTCCGGCCGCTGCGGCCGGACCAGCGACGGCATCGCGATCCGGCTGTACTCCTCCGACGACTTCGACGCCCGCCCCGAGTTCACCGAGCCGGAGATCCTGCGCACCAACCTGGCGTCGGTCGTGCTGCAGATGATCGCGCTGGACCTGGGCGAGATCTCCGAGTTCCCGTTCGTCGAGCCGCCGGACCGGCGCGCCGTCGCCGACGGCCTGGACCTACTGCACGAGCTCGGCGCGCTGCGGCCCGACCGGCGCTCGCTGACCGCGGTCGGACACTCGCTGACCCGGCTGCCGGTCGATCCGCGGCTGGGCCGGATGCTGGTCGAGGCGCACCGCAACGGCTGCCTGCGCGAGGTGCTCGTCATCGCCGCGGCGCTGTCCGTGCAGGACCCGCGGGAGCGGCCCACCGAGCAGCGGCAGGCCGCCGACGACAAGCACCGCCGGTTCGCCGTCGACGGCTCGGACTTCCTCGCCTTCCTGCGGCTCTGGGACCACCTCGGGGAACGACGCGACGCGCTGTCGGGCAGCCGGTTCCGCCGCGAGCTGCGCGAGGACTTCCTGCACTACCTGCGGGTGCGCGAGTGGTGGGACCTGCACGACCAGCTCCGCCGGGCCGCCCGCAGCGCCGGGATGGACCGCGCCGACTCCGATCCCGACTGGACCGGACGCGCCGACGTCATCCACCAGTCGCTGCTGGCCGGGCTGCTGTCCCAGGTCGGCATGCAGGACCCGCTCGCCGAGAAGTCCGGGACCGGCAGGGCCGCCGCCAAGAAGGACCGCAAGGGCCCGAAGGACTACCTCGGCGCGCGCGGCACGAAGTTCGCGATCTGGCCCGGCTCCGGACTCGCGAAGAAGCCGCCGCGCTGGGTGATGGCCGCCGAGCTCGTCGAGACGACCCGGCTGTGGGCGCGCACCGTCGCACCGGTGAAGCCGGAGTGGGTCGAGCCGCTCGCCGGACATCTCGTCAAGAAGACATATTCGGAACCGCGCTGGTCACGCAAGCGGGGCAGCGCCGTGGCGACCGAGCGGGTCACGCTGCACGGGCTGCCGCTGGTCGCCGACCGGACCGTCGCCTACGGGCGGGTGGATCCCGAGGTGAGCCGCGACCTGTTCCTCCGGCACGCCCTCGTCGAGGGCGACTGGGAGACCCGGCACGGCTTCTTCCACGCCAACCGCGAGCTGCTCGACGACGCCGAGGAGCTCGAGCACCGCGCCCGCCGCCGCGACCTGGTGGTCGACGAGGACACCCTGTTCGCGTTCTACGACGAGCGAGTGCCCGCCTCGGTGGTGTCCGGCAAGCACTTCGACCGCTGGTGGTCCGAGGAGTCGCAGCGCAGCCCCGGCCTGCTCGACTACTCCGAGGACCTGCTCGCCACCGAGGCCGCGCGCGAGGTCGATCGCGGGCAGTACCCCGACCACGTGACCGCGGGCGGGCTGTCGCTGCCGCTGTCGTACGCGTTCGAGCCGGGTCACCACACCGACGGCGTGACCGTCGACGTCCCGGTGGCGGCGCTGCACCAGGTCGACCCGACGCCGTTCACCTGGCAGGTCCCCGGGCTGCGGGAGGAGCTGGTCACCGCGCTCATCCGGACCCTGCCGCGGAACCTGCGCCGCAACTTCTCCCCGGCACCCGACCATGCCCGCGCCGTGCTCGGCCGGCTGCGCGGACACACCGACGAACCGCTGCTCGACGGCCTGGAGCGCGAGCTGGGCCGGATGCGCAACGTCGAGATCCGGCGGGACGACTGGGAGCTGGAACGGCTCCCGGACCACCTCACCGTCACTTTCCGGATTCTTGACGAGAACGACGTCGAGCTGGCCCGCGGCACCGACCTGGACCGGCTGCGGCGCGAGCTGGCGCCGAAAGTACGCGCGGAGCTGGCGGCGGCGGGCACCGGGATCGAGGCGACCGGGCTGACCTCCTGGACGATCGGCGAGCTGCCCCGGGAGCTGCCGATCCGGCGCGGCGCGCACGTCGTCACCGGCTATCCGGGGCTGCGCGACCGCGGCACCACCGCCGAGGTCCGGGTCTACGCCAGCGCCGCCGAACGCGATCCCGCGCACCACCGCGGGGTGCGCCGGCTGCTGCTGCTCGCCACCCCGAACCCGGGTCGCCAGGTGCAGCGCGGGCTGGACAACCGGGCGCGGCTCGCGCTGTCCCGCAACCCGCACGGCTCGCTCGACGCGCTGCTCGACGACTGCACCACGGCCGCCGCCGATCACCTGATCGGCCGGGGCGGCGGCGACCCGTTCGACGAGGCGCAGTACCTCCGGCTCACCGAGCTGCTGCGGATGCGGCTGCCCGCGACGACCCTGCAGGTGCTCGACGCCGTCCGCGGCGTCCTGGAGGTCTGGCACCGGGTGGGTGCGGCGCTCACCGACCTGCGCGGCCCGGCCACCCGGGACGGGGTCGCCGACGCGACCGCGATCATGGACCGGCTGGTCCGGCCCGGCTTCGTCACCGACGCCGGGGCCGTCCGGCTCGGTGACGTCAAGCGGTACCTGCAGGCCCTGGAGCTGCGGCTGGAGAAGCTGCGCGCCGATCCCGGCCGGGACGCCCGGTGGACCGCGGAGCTGGCGCCGGTCGAGGCCGAGTACCGGGGTCTGCTCGCCGCCCTGCCCGCGGGCACCGAGCCCTCGCCGCGGCTGCGCGAGATCGGCTGGATGATCGAGGAGCTGCGGGTGTCGCTGTACGCGCACCCGATGCGGACCCGCTACCCGGTCTCCGTGCAGCGGGTCGAGCGCGCGATCGACGAGCTGCCCCCGCCGGCCTGAGAATCCGGCGGATTCTGTCGGGGGTCGGCGGCACACTGCCCGGTATGAGCACCAGTCCCGCGGGCACCGGCCCGCCGATCGCCAGGTTCGCACTGTTCGCCCTCGACTGCCCCGATCCGCTCGAGCTGGCCAAGTTCTACTCACGACTGACGGGCTGGCCGATCGCCGAGCAGACCGACGCCGACTGGATCGAGCTCGACTCCGGCGGCGCCGGACCCACCCTGGCGTTCCAGCAGATCGCCGAGGGCGGGTTCAGCCCGCCGGAGTGGCCGGGCCAGGAGCGCCCGCAGCGCGGTCATGCCGACTTCGACGTTCCCGATCTCGACGCGGGCGAGGCGGCCGTGCTCGCGATCGGGGCGCGCCGGCACGAGGTCCAGCCCGCACCGGACAGCTTCCGGGTCTTCCTCGATCCGATCGGCCATCCGTTCTGCCTCGTGAAGGCCTGATCGGGGCGGGCGGCCCGGCGCGTCACCGAGCGGGCCCGCGGCGGCGGTGTGAGGATCGATGCCGACTCCGACGGCGAGGGGGCCGCGCACCATGTCCGCACCGACCACCCCGTACACCGAGCTCGGCGAGGCACTGGGGACCGACTTCTTCTCGGTGCGCGACCAGTTCACCGACGAGCAGTGGCAGCGGTTCGCCGACACCCGCAGGTTCGTCGACACCGAGGTGCTGCACGACATCAACGACTACTGGGAGCGCGCCGAGCTGCCCTGGCACCTGTTCCGCAGGCTGCCCGAGCTGGGGATCGTCGGCGAGGACATCACCGGCTACGGCGCCGCCGGGATGAGCCCGCTCGCGCTCGGCCTGGTGCACATGGAGCTGCACCGCGGCGACGGCTCACTGGGCACCTTCCTCGGCGTGCACGCCGGGCTGGCGATGAAGGCGATCGCGATGTGCGGCTCCGAGGAGCAGCAACAGCGCTGGCTGCCGTCGATGTCGACGATGGACAAGCTCGGCGCGTTCGCGCTGACCGAACCGGAGCACGGATCGGACTCGGTCGCCCTGGCGACCACCGCCACCCGGGACGGCGACGGCTGGGTGCTGCGCGGCACCAAGCGCTGGATCGGCAACGGCACCGTCGCCGACCTGGTGATCGTCTGGGCCCGGGACACCGACTCCGGCAACGTGCTCGGCTTCGTCGTCGAGACCCCGGCCGAGGGCTACTCGGCGACCGTCATCCCCGGCAAGGTGTCGCTGCGCGCGCTGTGGCAGGCCGACATCACCCTCGACGGCGTCCGGGTGCCCGACGAGAACCGGCTGGCCGGGGCCCGCACCTTCGCCGACTGCGCCGCCGTGCTCGCCACCACCCGCAGCACCTGCGCCTGGATGGCGCTCGGGCACGCCACCGCCGGCTACGACGCCGCGCTGCGCTACGCGAAGGAACGCGAGCAGTTCGGCAAGCCGCTCGCCGGGTTCCAGATCGTGCAGCAGCGCCTCGTCCGGATGCTCGCCGACCTCACCGGGATGCAGCTGTACTGCATGCAGACGGCCCGGCTCGCCGAGGCCGGGAAACTCTCCCCGACCGTCGCCGGGCTGGCCAAGATGCACAACACCCGCACCGCCCGCACCATCCTCGCCGAGGCCCGCGACCTGCTCGGCGGCAACGGGATCCTGCTGGAGCACCACGTCGTCCGGCACTGGGCGGACATCGAGGCGATCCACACCTTCGAGGGCACCGAGACGATCCAGACACTGATCGTCGGGCGGGACATCACCGGCATCGGCGCCTTCGCCTGACGCCCGCCCCGCCCCGCCCCGCTCCTCCGCACCCCGCCCCTCCGCAGCTCGCCCTCCCCTGCCCTGTCCCACCCCGGCCTCTCCGCGCCCCGCCCCTCCGCACCTCGCCCCTCCGCCCCTCGCCCTGCCCTGCCCCGTCCCACCCCGGCCTTTCCGCGCCCCTTCCGCACCCCGTGCCCCGCCGAGATGCAGCTCAGCGGGAATTGTTGATCTCCCCGGCCCGCTGATCTGCATCTCGGCGAAGCAAGGTGCGCGACGTGGAGCGCCGCGGGACTCCGAACTGCGTCGCGCGACACGCCGCCGCGCCAGGCGGTGCGCGGCATCGGGCGGCGCGACGCGCGGCAGGGCGACACGGGCAGGGTGGCGCGGCCCGGCCCCGACACGGCGCGGGTCGGCGCGCGGTGCGGGTGCGGCGCGGCTCGGTGCGGCGCGACACGGTGCGGCGCGACACGGTGCGGCTCGGAGCGGCTCGGCTCGTGCGGCCCGACCAGACGCGGCCCGGCCCCGGCGCAGCGCAGCGACCCGACCGGCCCGAACCGCCCCGCGCTCAGCCCGGCAGCTCCCGCGGCCCCGGGCGCTCACCCCCGAAACGCAGCGCGAGGTCCGCCCGGACCCGCCGGTCCGACCGCTCCGCCAACCACCGCCGCCCACGCCCGGTCCGCGTGACGACCACCGACTCGACGAGGTTGCGCAGCACCTGCGCCGGCACGATCCAGGGCAGCGACACCGGCAGCCCGAGGTCCCGCATCCCCTCGGCGCCCAGGAACAGTCGCAGCAGGGACAGCAACCGGCGCCGCTCCCAGCGTCCGCGCAGGCCGGGCCGCTCGTCACGGAGGCCCTCGACCAGCGCACCGGTCAGCCGGGCGCCGTTCGGCGTCACGTCACCCTGGGCCAGCAGCACGTGGTGGTTGAACGCGTTCTGGTCCCGCTCGGTGGCGAACAACCAGTCGTCGTCGACACCCATCAGCCACCCGATGTAGCGCCAGAGGTGCATGATCGCGGCGGCGTCGGCCCGGGGGACGTGCCTGCCGAGCAGCCGGCAGCCGAGGATCGCGGTGCTGTTGAACAGCCCGAGGGTGGCCGCCAGGTCGGACCGGTTGATCGGCAGCCCGTGCTCGGCGCTGTCCCAGCGGTCGCCCCGCTCGAAGCGGTCCGCCACGAGCGCGTGCATGGCCCGGACGTGCAGTGTCGCCCGCCAGCCCTCGCCGCCGCGGGCCATCCCGCCGGGCCGGCTCACCGCGAATCCCCACGCCTGGGTCTCGCCGAGCCGGCGCATCGCTCCGGCGCCGGTCAGGCCGCCGGTGCGGACGAGCAGCTCGGTGGGGCCGCCGTAGCGGTAGCCGCCGATCAGCGACAGCCCGAGCAGCACGTCGTCCCGGCTGCGGCCGAGCCGCCGGTAGGCGCGCCCGCCGCGTTCGACCAGGTCGGGATCGACCCAGTCCGGCTCGGGGGTGACGGCGGCGAAGAACTCCCGCAACGCCGGCGGCGCGTCGTCGTCCGGTCCACCGGCTTCCAGCGCCCGGTGGAACGCGCGCATGGTCACCCGCTCGGGATCGGCGCGGTCCCGCCCCATCGCGCGGGCCAGCGCGGCGCCGGTCTCGTCGCGGAGCAGCATCCGGCGGCCGAGCTCGTCGAGCAGCGCGGGATCGGGCTCGCGGACCCCGGCGACCAGCGCGAGCGGCCGGGCGATCCGCGCGTTGCGTTCCGGTGAGCTGCGGAAACGGCGGGGGTACACCGGGCTGATCGACGCCTCTGCCACCATGGACGCATGCTGACACGAGCAAGTGCTCGCGTTCAACGCGCGTACCGGGGCCCGGCGTGACCGGTCGCGGCGGGCGGCGGCGGGAGCCCCGCCAGGAGCGGTCGCGGCGGATGGTGGAACGGATCGTCGAGGCCGGCCGGGAGGTGCTGGTCACCCGCGGGTACGACGGCGCGTCGACCAACCGGATCGCGGCCGCCGCCGGCATCTCGCCGGGCTCGCTCTACCAGTACTTCCCGGGCAAGGACGCCGTGCTGGCCGAGGTGCTCGACCGCTACCTCGACGCGATGGAGGCTCGCGTCTCGCGCGCGTTCCTCGACGCCCTGGGCGGGTTGCACGCACCGGAGGCGGGCACCGCACCGGCCGTCCGGGCCACCCTGGAGGCGCTGCTCGACGCGTTCGCCGAGCAGCCCGACCTGGTCCGGGTGATCGCCGAGCAGCTGCCCCGGGCCCCCGGCGGCCGGCGGGCCGCGTTCGCCAGGCGGATCGACGACCTGGTCGCCACCGCCCTGCTCAGCCGCGGCGGCACCGACACCGGCACGGTGCGGGCGGCCGCCTGGACCGTGGTCCGCACGGTCGAGCACCTGACGACCAGCTACGTGCTGGAGTCCCCCGATCTCGACCGTGACGTCCTGCTCGACGAGCTGACCGCGCTCGTCTCCGGCTACCTGGACGCGCGGTGGAGCGGCGGCCGGGTCGCGTCCGACGGGCCGTCCTGACCGGGCTCGGTGGGCAGCCCGGCGGCGGCCCACGCCCGGAAGCCGCCGTCGATGTCGGTGGCCCGGTGCAGGCCGAGATCCTGCAGCGACGCCGCGGCCAGGCTGGAGCTGTACCCCTCGGAGCAGAACAGCACCCAGGTGACGTCGTGGTCGACGGCCTCCGGGATGCGCGCGTCGGACGTCGGATCGAGCCGCCACTCCAGATGGTTGCGCTCGATCACCAGCGCACCCGGGACCGCGCCCTCCTCGACCCGCTGCCAGCCCGGCCGGGTGTCGACGAGCAGCGCCCCGTCCCGCGCGAGCTCCGCGGCCCGGTGCGGGCCGGGCCGGGCCAGCCGGGCCCTGGCCGCCGCGAGGAGGTCCCCGACCGACGTCATCCGACGCCCTGGCCGGGACGGACCAGCTCGGTCCTGGTGCGGCGCAGCCGCTGGTGTCCCGCCGTGGCGGGGACGTCCTCGACGTCGTAGTACGACATCGCCGACAGCGGCGGCGAGTAGGCGTGCACGCTCATCGCGGGCTCCTCGGCGGTGTTCGCGACGTCGTGCACGTGGCCGAGCGGGAAGCCGGCGCCGCGGCCGTGCCGCAGGGTGCGGGTGCGCAACCCGGACGGGCCGCTCCACCGGCGCTCGGTCAGCGACCCGGACACGACGGTCAGCGCACCGAGCGATCCCGCGTGGTCGTGCAGCTCGGCGATCTGCTCGGTCGCCCAGGAGATCAGCCAGACGTCGCAGAACCCGTCGCTGCGCAGCAGCCGGTACCAGCGGCGGTCCGGATCGACGACGACCTCGTGCTGCCCGGCCCGCACCTCCGTGGCGATCAGGCGGGTCAGGTCGAGCAGGTCGTCGAGGTCGTACGGGGTGGGCGCGGTGACCGGCCGCGCGTGCACCGGCGCGGGCCGGGAGGCGGGTCGGACACGGGCAGGGCGGGACGCACGGACGGACGCGGACACGGCAGGGCTCCAGGGGATCGGACGAGCGGGGAACGGATCCTCAGCTCGGGCGACAGCCCTGATCGAAGTGGTCGGCGCGACGGGTGCCCCAGAGGGGTCCGAGGGTCGCTGCCTGGCTCACGACACCGATGTCACCACACCGCAACATCCGCTTCAAGGAGCCGTCCGGCGGGCGGGACGCGACCGCACCCTGTCCGGACACCATGCCCGTGACCTGCGTGTTCGCCGTCACAGAAGCGGTGGCTCAGCTCTCGTCGGACATCCCGATGACGGTGTCCAGCCCGGAGAGCACCAGCGACCGGCGCGCCTGGCTCCCGGCCGGCGCGACCAGCGTCAGCGGCACCCCGTCGGTCCGCATCCGCCGGGCGACCTCGGACAGCAGCGCGATGCCCGCACTGCTGACGAACGAGTCCGACGCCAGGTTCAGGGTCACCGGCAGCCCGCGGTCGAGGTGTTCGGCGAGCGGGCCGCGGATCGCGGCGACCCCGCTCGGGTCGAGATCGCCGATCACGGTGAGCCGCACCCCGTGCGCATCCGGTGCGACGCGCAGCCGGGTCCGTTCGGCGCGGCCGTCGTCGGCGGTGCCGGCGTCCCGGTCCGGCTCGGGCTCACCCGCCACGAACTCCACCGGCGGCCCCGCACCGGGCGTCCCGACGTCGACCGGGGTGGCGGGCAACCGGAACCGCACCGTGGTGCCGGTGTCGGACGGCTCGATGACGACGTCCTCGGCCAGCTCCCGGATCAGCGCGATCCCGCGGCCCCGGTAGCCGGGATCGGCCGGCGCCGGGCGCCACCGGCCGCCGTCGGCGACCCGGACGGCGACCGAGCCGTCCGAGGCGACGGCGAGCTCCAGGTCGACCCCGGCGGCGGCGTCGACGTCGTCGGGCAGGTAGGCGTGCTCGATCGCGTTGGTGACGGCCTCGCCGACGGTCAGCTGCAGGTCGCTGACCGCGTCCGGCCCCATCCCGCAGGTCGCGGCCCAGCCGCCGACCGTGCGGCGCAGCGCGGCGAGCCGCTTCGGGTCGGCCTCGATCACCGTGCGCAGCGGTGCCGGCATCAGGCGGGCGACCACGACGACGGTGTCGTCGGGCACCGACGAGCCCTCCGACATCCGGTTCAGCAGCGGATCGGCCATGTCCCGGGGCTGCGCGTCGGCGAGCTCGCCGAACGCCTCGGTCAGCCTGGCCAGCCCGTCGTCGATCACCTCGTCGCGGCGCTCGAACAGCCCGTCCGAGCACAGCAGGATGGTCTCCCCCGGCTCGATCCGGTCGGTCGCCTCGGCGAACGGCGGCCGGCCCGAGATGCCCAGCGGCACGCCGCGTCCCTCGGACAGCGTGCGCACCCCGCCCGGCCCGGCGACCAGCGGCGGCGGATGCCCGGCGCTGGCGTAGCGCAGCTCCCCGGTGCCGATGTCGACGAGCGCGACGGCCACCGTGCTGGCGGTCGCCCCGCGCACCCGCAGCGCGAACTGGTCGAGCTGTTCGAGGGCACCGGCCGGCGGCTGGCCGTTGACCAGGTTCGCAGCGACAGCGCTGCGCAGCTGCCCCATCACGGCGGCCGCGGACGGTCCCCGGCCGACGACGTCGCCGACCACCAGCGCGACGATGCCGTCGTCGAGGTCCAGCACGTCGAACCAGTCGCCGCCGGCCTCGGTCCCCTGGGTCCCGGGCCGGTAACGGGTGGCCAGCGACAGCCGGTCGATGTCGGGCAGCTTCTGCGGCAGCAGGCTGCGCTGCAGGGTCACCGCGACCTCGTGCTCGGCCTGGTGCAGCTGGGCCCGCACGATCGCCTGCGCGCACTGGTTCGCCATCGTGCGCACGAAGCTCTGCATCTCCGGCGTGAACGTCGGCTCCTGCCCGAACCGCATGCCGAGCACGCCGATCGGCCGCGCCGCCACCATCAGCGGCACCGCCGTGTGCACCGGGTAGCGCCGCACCTCGGACATGTCCTGGGCGTTCCAGATCGGCTCGCCGCCGCTGACCGCCCGGCTGAGCGGGTGGTTGCGCGCCGGGGTGCGCATCGGCGGCCCGTCGTCCGGCCAGCCCGCCTCGCCGAGCAGCGCGAGCACCCCGTTGTCGTCGATCACCAGCAGCGCGACGGACTCCGCGCCGATCGAGCTCCGCCCGTGCTCGACGACGACCGCCGCGACCGAGTCCAGATCGGTCGCCCTGGCCAGGCCGGTCGCGACCGCACCGAGCCGCTCGGCGAGCCGCCGGGCCTCGGTCTCGGCGTCCAGCATGGACGCGCGGTCGAGCGCCTGCGCGGTCAGCTCGGCGACCGCGAGGGCGGCCTCCCGGTCCCCCTCGGACAGGGTGCGCTCGGCGAGCATCGACACGGCGAGGACGCCGAGGGTCCGGCCGCCGGCGACCAGCGGCAGGTAGCCGAGGGTCTGCGAGTTGTCCGGGGCGACGCCGATCTGCGCCGGATAGCGGGCCGCCCACTCCCGGGCGGCGGAGAACCAGAGCGGTTCGCGGTCGGCGAGCACGTCGGCGAACGCCATCGGCGCGTCCACCCGGATCCGGCCGGCCCGGCGCCACATCTCGCGGTCCCAGCCGTGCCCGGTGAGCGCCTGCAGCCACTCGCCGCGGACCTCCCACAGGCCGGCGTAGTCGGCGTCGAGCAGGTCGACGATGTGGTCGGCGGCGATGGCCGCGACCTCCCCGGCGGTGGCCGCCGCGGACATCTTCGCGGTCGCCCGGTGCAGCAGGCCGAGCCGCTGCGCCGAGGACCGTTCCTGCTCCAGCAGCCGTGCGTTGTCGATCGCGAGCCCGGCCCGGCGCCCGATCTCGGACAGCAGGTCCAGGTCGTCGGCGGTGTAGGGGGCGGCGTCGGGCTCGGTACGGACCGCGGTGAGCACCGCGCTGGTCCGGCCGCGCGCGGGCAGCGGGACGACCATCGCGGAGCGGACCCGCAGCCTGCCCCAGGCGCGGCGCTGCGCGGTGGGCAGCCCGGCCAGGACCTCGTCGAGCCGGTCCGCGGTGATGATCTCCGGACGACCGGTCGGCAGCAGCGGGCCCAGCCGGCGCAGCGACGGTTCCAGCGCGGCCCGGTCGGCGGCGACCGCGAGCGTCAGGCCGTCCTCGGCGGCCTCGGCGTCGTGCACCAGCGCGACCTCGGCCAGCCGGTCGTCGACGACGGCGCGGACCAGCTGGTCGGTGCGCCCGGTCCGGGTGATCTCCCGCTCCAGCGACTCGGCGACCTCGGAGTAGATCCGGTGCCTGCGCTGCTCCCGGTGCTGGACGTCGATGTCCAGGCAGCCGCCGACGTACCCGGCCGACCGTTCGCCGTCCCGGACCGGGGCGCCGCGGTCGAGCACCCAGCGGTACCGCTCGGTCCGGTCCAGCAGCCGGTACTCGACCTCGAACGGGGCGTGCGCGCGGGCGGCGGCCTCGGTGACCGAGCGGTACCGGTCGCGGTCGTCCGGGTGGATGCGGCGCCGCCAGTCCAGCCCCAGCTCGTTGGACGGGTCGTCGACGCCGGTGAAGTCGAGCCATCCGCGGTTCACGAACAGCCGGTGCCCGCCCGGGTCGTCGACCCAGATCAGCGCGGGCGTGGAGTCGGCCATCGCGCGGAACTGCAGCTCGGCGGCCCGGCGGACCCGGCCGAGCTGCAGGTGGTTGGTGACCCGGGCCAGCAGCTCGCGGGCCGAGAACGGCCGCACGAGGTAGTCGTCGGCGCCCGCCGCGAAGCCCTCGACGGCGGCCTCCTCGCCGGCCCGCGAGGACAGCAGCACCACCGGCACGCCGACCGTCCGCGGATCGGACCGCAGCGCCCGCAGCAGTTCGATGCCGCCGCTCGCGGGCAGCGCCGCGTCGGCGACGACCAGGTCGGGCGGGTCGGTGCGGGCCGCGTCCAGCGCGGCCGCGCCGTCCGCGACGACCTGCACGGTCCATCGTTCGGCGAGCAGGTCCCGCAGGTAGCCGCGCATCTCCCGGTCGTCGTCGACGACCAGCACCCGGTCGCGGCGCTCCAGGTCCAGCCCGTCGACGACGGTCCCGTCCACGGACCGGCCGCGGGCCGGGGCGAGGCCGTCCGCCGGGTCGGCGCCGTCCGGCGGATCGGGCAGCCAGCGCAGCGCCTCCGCCACGTACGGGCCGGCCAGCCGCGGGGTGGCGCGGGAACCGGTCCGGGACCGGACCAGCCGGTCCTGGGCCAGGTGCGCGAACCCGAGCGGGAGCCGGACGGTGAACGTGCTGCCGGCACCGGACGAGCTGTCGACGCCGATGCTGCCGCCGTGCAGCCGGACCAGCTGCCGAATCAGCGGCAGCCCGAGCCCGCTGCCCTCGCTGGTCCGCCCGCGGGCCCGGCCGGGGCGGCGGCGGCGCTCGAACACGGTCTCGATCTCGTCGGGCGGGATCCCGGCGCCGGTGTCGGCGACCTGCAGCACGACCTGCTCGCCGTCCTGGCCGAGCTCGACCCGCACCCCGCCCGCGACGGTGTACTTGACGGCGTTGCTGAGCAGGTTGAGGACGATCTTCTCCCAGGCGTCCCGGTCCACCCAGACCGGCCGGCCGGCGGGCGGGCAGTCCACGGTCAGCTCCAGGCCGGCCCGCTCGAGGACCGGGGCGAACGCCGCGACGAGCTCCGCCGTGGTCGAGCCGAGGTCGGTCGGCGCAAAGGTGCCCTCCTGCCTGCCGGAGTGCAGCGCCGAGGCGTCCAGCAGGCCGTCGACGAGCTTGAGCATCCGCTGGGCGTTGCGCTGGGCGATGTCGACCTGGGCGCGGACGGCGTGGTCGGGATGGCCGCGCAGCCGTTCCAGCGGTCCGAGGACCAGGGTCAGCGGGTCCCGGAACTCGTCGCCGAGGCCCGCGTAGTAGTCGGCGCGGGTGTGCTGCTCGGTGCTGATGTCCTCGCGCCGGTCGCGTTCGCGGTCCCGGGCGAGGGCCGCGGTGAGGACGGTGCCGATGTGCCCGACGACGAGCCGCAGGAACGCGCGCTGCGGCTCGTCGAGCGGCAGCAGCGGCGGGACGCCGACCACCACGGCGATCCCGGTGGCCCCGTCCGGGGTGTGCATGACGGCGCGGGCGAGCTCGGTCACCGTCCCGTCGGCCGCGGACACCGGCGCGCCGGTGACGAACTCGACGGCCGGACCGGCATCCGGGCCCCGGTCGGCGGGCAGCCAGTCGTCCGGCGGTGCGGCCACCCGGACCGTGGTGAGCGTCCGCGGCTCCGGGCCGGGGACGGCGACGACCGCGCAGGCCACGTCCTCGGCGGCGTCGCCGAGCGCCGCCTGCAGCCTTTCGACGGCGAGGTCCATCGTCGGGGAGTCGCGGGCGACCTCGCCGAGCGCGGCGAGCACCGCCATCCGGCGCGACGCCACGACGCTCCCGGTGGCCTCGGTGGTCAGCGTGATCAGCCCGCGGACGTCGCCGTCGGGCCCGCGCACCGGCGTCGCCGAGTAGTTCCACCAGGTGGCCTCCGGACGGCCCCACCGGTTCAGGACGATCCTGTCGTCGGCCCGGTAGATGCCCTCCCGGCCGCCGGCCAGCAGCTCCGACAGCTCACCGGCGAGATGCTCGGTGATCTCCGGCCAACCCTCCCGCAGCGGGCGGCCGAAGGCGTAGGGATGCCGCAGCCCGGAGTGCTCGATGAACACGTCGTTGTAGAGCAGCACCAGCTCCGGGCCCCACCACACGACGAGCGCCTGCCGGCTCTCCAGCATGAACCGGACCGAGTCCTCCAGCTCGCGGTCCCAGCCCGATCGCGGGCCGAGCGGGGTCGCCGACCAGTCGGTGGTCTCCAGCAGGGTGCGCACCGGGACGGCGGCGTCGACCGCCTGATCGTCGGACCTGGTCACCGTGCGCGCCACCTCGTTCGCCGTTGCTGCGCCCACGATTCCACCATCCGGCGGCCCGCGGCGCCCCCGGGAGCGGTCAGGCCCGCGAGCCGCGGTGCGCGTCGCGGTGCTCGCCCAGCCACCGCCGCAGATCCGACAGCGGCCGGTCCCGGCCGGGCTCGTGGTAGATCTCGTGCCAGAAGTCCTCGTACCAGCGCACCGTGGTGTCCGGCGAGCCGCTCGACTCGTCGAGCGTGCGGGTGCCCGCCGGGTCGGTGAGCCGGTCGGCGGTGCCGTGCTGCACCAGCAGCGGCAGCCGCAGCTCGGCCGCCCGGGACGGGAGGGTGTCCATCGTCGCGTAGACGGCGGCACCCAGTGCCAGTGTCGGCTTGCCGTGGTGGACCAGCGGATCGGCGTGGTAGTCGGCGACCACCGCCGGATCGGAGCTGATCGCCACGGTGTCGATCCCGACCGGGCGCACCGTGGGCAGCACCCGGGACACCAGGGACAGCACCGGGACGAGCACCGCCGGGACGGCGTCCGAGGCCAGCGCGGGCGCCGAGAGCGCGAGGCCGGCCAGCCGGTTCTGGTGCCGCAGCGCGTAGGCCAGCGCGATCTGCCCGCCCAGGCTGTGCCCCAGCAGGAACACCGGGAGCCCGGGGTGCCGGGCGACGATCTCCCGCCGGAACGTCTCGAAGTCCTGCAGCAGGTCGTCGTAGCGACGGACGTGCACCCGGGTCCCGCCGGAGCGGCCGTGCCCGCGGTGGTCGAGCCCGTACACCGCCCAGCCGTCCGGGAGCAGCGTGTCGACGACGGTGCCGTAGCGGCCGGAGTGCTCGCCGATGCCGTGGCTGATCAGCAGCACGCCGGACGGGTCGCCGTCGGGCAGCCAGCCCTGCCAGAACAGCTCGATCCCGCCGACGCCGGGCAACCGGCCCTGCACGTCCGGCTCGCCGGTCACGACGCCGTCACGTCCTGCTCGACGTCACCGCCCGCAGGGACCTCGACATCGGTCCCGGAGACGGCGTCGCCGGTGCCCGCGACGAGCCGGTACCGGCCGGGGTCCAGGTCGGTGAGCCGGAAGGTGCCGTCCGGGCCGGTGCGGGCCTCGGCGACCGGGTCGCCGTCCTGCTCCAGGACGACCGGGACGCCGGCGGCCGGTCCGCCGGCCGTCAGCACCGTGCCGCGCACGGTGGCCGAGCGGCGCAGCCGCACCGTGACCGCGACGGCGGTGTCGGCCACCGAGACGGCGGCGACGCCGGGGCGGTGCCCGTCCAGGCGTGCGACGACGGCGAACTCGCCCGCCCCCGGCGCCGGGACCCGGGCGATGCCGTCGGAGCCGGTGGCGGCGGATCCGGCCGGGGTACCCGCCCGGTCCCGGAGTTCGACGGCGGCACCGGCGAGTGCGGCGTCGTCCGGTCCGAGGACCCGGATCTCGACGTCCTGCGGTGCGGTCCCGGGGACGACCACCTCCGGCGCGGGGCCGGGCCGGCGCACGGTGAGCGCCACGTCCTCGGTCCGCTCCTCGGTGCGGTCGGCGACCGGCGCCGAGGGAGTCGACGGGGCTGCCGTGCTCACGGCGCTGACGGTGCTCACGGTCGGGGAGACCTCCGGTTCGGGTGCCGGCGTCGCGGGCCGCGGCGCGGGATCGGCCGCGGGCGGCGGCTCCGGACGGTCGGTGACCGGGCGGGTGGAGCGCAGCAGCCGCGGGGCCGGCCGGGGCGGCGGTTCGGGATTGTCGCCGGACTCCCGGTGGCCGGTGGCGGCCAGCCCGATGCTGGCGATCCGGGCCTCGGAGACCTGCGCCCGCTCGGCGGCGCCCGCCTGCTCGGGCACCCGGCTGCTCCAGCTCGGCTGGCCGGTGATCCGGTCCCGGGCCTCGCGGAACTCGCGCTCGGTGTCCGGGCTCGCCGCGCCGCGCAGGACCGGGCGCTCCGCAGGCACCGCGGTGACCCGCTTGACCAGGTCCGGATCCACCGGGGAGCGCTGGTCGGAGCGGATCGGGGCGGGTGCGCCGGTCGGTGTGGGGCCGGCCTGCAGGGACCGCTCGGGGCTCGCGGGCCGCTCGGGCTCCCCGGCCAGCTCGGCGCGGTCGGACTGCCCGGCCCGCTCGGCCTGCTCGGCCTGCTCCGCCCGGTCGGCCCGGTCGGACTGCTCGGCCCGGTCGGAGTGCTCGGCCGCCTCGGCGTCGTCGGCAGGCTCGCCCCGGTCGGCCGGCTCGGCTGTGTCGGCCGGCTCGGCCGGCTCGGCCCGCTCGGCTGAATCGGTCGGCTCGGTCGCCTCGGCCGCGTCGGACTGCTCGACCCCGAGTGCCTGCTCAGCACCGTCGGCCCGCTCAGCCCGGTCGACCTGCTCGGCTGAATCGGCTGCCTCGGCCGCGGCAGCCCCGCCGGTCTGCTCCGCCTGGCCGGTCAGCTCGGCCTGCTCGATCTCTCCGGCACCGGCGCCCACCTCGTTCCCGTCGGCGGTAGCGGCCTCGACAGCCCCGCCGGTCGCGGCTGCACCGACGGAGGTCCCGCCGGTCGCGCCGGACCCGGAGCCCCCGGTTGACTCTGCGAACTCAGTGGACTCAGTGGACTCGGCGGCCCCAGCGGACCCAGTGGACCCGACGACCCCGGCGGACGCAGCGGCCTCGTCCGACCCGTCGGACCTGCCGGACGACCCGGTCCGGTTCCCCGGACCTGCCGCCGTCACCGCCGCGGTGGCCGCGGCCGCAGCCACCGCCCCACCGGCGAACGCGGCCCCACGACCGGCACCGTCACCCGAGCCGGCGCCCTCGGCCGGGGCGTCCTCGTCCGCGGGCGCAGCAGCACTCTCCGGAGCCGCACCACCCGAGCCGGCCGCGTCATCCGGCGCAGCACCGGCGTCCACCGCAGCAGCGTCACCCGACGCACCAGCAGCGCCCGACACACCAGCAGCGTCCGACCCAGCAGCAGTGTCCGGCTCGGCAGCGGCGCGGGAATCCGTAGCCGCGACGGCATGCCGCCCCGCCACCCCACGCCCGAAGTCGATCGGCTCCGCGCCGTCGTCGTCGACCGGCGCCCGCCTCGCGGTGACCGCGTCGACCTCCACCTCCGGCACCGACGCGTTCGGGTCCTGCCCCACGGCGTGGTCCCAGGCCTCCCCGGAGCCTGCCGGGTCGAGGTCCTCGGGCCCGGGCCGGTCGCCGCGGGCCGCACGGAACGCCGCGATCGAAGCGAGTCCCCCGGCGGTCGGCGTCGGAGCCACAGAGGTGCCGTCCGGGGCGCTGTCCGGAGTGCTGCCCGGAATGCTGATGTCCGGCGCCGAGCTGTCCGGTCCCGGCCCGTCGGTCCCGGTCCGGGGCCGCTCCACCGGGCGCCTGCGGACGATCGGCGTCGGGGCCGGCACCCGCCGGGTCGGCGCGGTCGGCGGATCGACCGGCTCCACCGGCTTGCCGTCCTTGAACCCGCGGGACCACGGCGGGCCGACCGGCCCGGCGCTCACGTCCGGGGTGATCCGCGGCTCGGCGGCGCGGACCTCGGGGATCCGGTCGGTGGCCGCGTCCTCCGCGTCCTCCGCCGGGTCGCCCGCGGCGTCGGTGATGTCCGGCGCGGACGACACGGTGACCCCGAGCGGCCCGAGCGCGGGCCGCGGCGCCGCGCGGCGGACCGGCTCCGGTTCGACCGGCCCGTCGTCGCCGGGCAGCGGATCCCCGGCGGCCGGATCGGCCGCGACCGGATCGGCCGCGACCGGGTCGGCCGCGATCGGCTCCGACGGCACGGGCTCCACCGCCGGCCCGGGGGCCGGCTCCGGCTCGGGAGCGACGGTGTCGTCGAGCCCGCGGGCCCGGCGATCGACCAGGTCCGCGACGGTGCGCGGCCGCGCCCCGTCGTCGTGCGACGTCGGGTCGTCGTCCCGGCCCCGCCCCCACCGCAGGAACGCTGCGATCCCGACGGCCACCAGCACCACCACCAACAGCCCCAGCAGGGCCCACGTCGACATCTGGAGATCCTCCTGCCGGACACCATGCACCGGTCCCACGACACGGTCGAACCGGGGAGGCCCGGCGCCGCGTCGGGTACCTGCGGCTCCGGTGACCCGGTCGGCATGTCCGGCGACGCACCGTAGCACCGTCGGCCGCACGTCCGGTGCGGCTGAACCCCGCCCGCGTGTCGGTGTCGGCGCTGGTGGGACCACCGCCCGCGCCGGGACCGGCTGCATCGGTCAGGATCTTCCCCATGACCCGCGACCCGGTGGACCCCGAGCTCGCCGAGATCGCCGACGCGCACGGCGTCGCGACCTCGTATCTCGACGGCACCCGCACCGAGCGGCCGATCGACGCGGCCGTCGTGCGGGACGTGCTGGGCCTGCTGGAGGTGGACGTCTCCGGGCCGGACGCGCAGCGGGTCGCGCTGGCCGCGGCCCGCGAGCGGGCGCCGCTGCCGGCGACGATCGGGCACCGCACCGACCGGTCCCGGCCGCTGCCCGGCCGGGGCGGGCTGACCGCCGTCGACGGTGACGCGGCGGGGCGGACCTCCGATGTGGACGGCGAGCTGCCGGCCGGGCTGGAGCCGGGCCGCTACCTGCTGGAGACCGACGCCGGACGGTCGACGGTCGTCGTCGCACCGCCGTCGCTGCCCGACCCGACCCGGACGTGGGGCTGGATGCTGCAGCTCTACGCCCTGCACTCGCGGCACTCCTGGGGCATCGGCGACCTCGGCGACCTGACCGACCTGGTGCGCGGCGGGCACGGCGCCGGGGCGGTGCTGCTCAACCCGCTGCACGCGATCACCCCGGTGCCGCCGGTGCAGCCCTCGCCGTACATGCCGTCGTCGCGCCGCTACACCACCCCGTTGACGTTGCGGATCACCGACCTGCCCGCCTACGCGGCCGCCGATCCGGCCATCCGCGCCGAGGTCGACGCGCTGCGCCCGGAGACCACCGGCGACCGGATCGAGCACGACCGGGTGTGGATGGCGAAGCGTTCTGCGCTGGAGGCGCTGTGGCGCGGCGCGGGGCATCCCGACGGCGGACCCGATCCGGACCTCACGAGCTTCGCCACCTTCTGTGCGCTGGCCGAACGCCACGGCGGCCGCTGGTCCCGCTGGCCCGCGGACCTGCGCCGCCCGGACGCCCCCGGGATCGCCGCCGCGCAGCGCACGCTGGCGCCGCGGATCGCGTTCCACACCTGGGTGCAGCGGCAGGCGCAGGCCCAGCTCTCCGCGGTCCGCGCCGCGGCCCGGGACGCCGGGATGCCGGTCGGCGTCATCCACGACCTGGCCGTCGGCTGCGACCCGGAGGGCGCCGACGCCTGGATGTGGCAGGACGTGCTGGCCCTGAACGCCTCGGTCGGCGCCCCGCCGGACGCGTTCAACCAGCGCGGGCAGAGCTGGGGTCTCCCCCCGTGGCGGCCGGACCGGCTGTCCGACACCGGTTTCGCCGCGTTCGGCGACATGGTGCGGGCGCTGCTGCAGCACGCCGACGGGCTGCGGATCGACCACGTGATGGGCCTGTGGCGGCTGTGGTGGGTACCGGCGGGCGAGACCGCCGACCGCGGCACCTACGTGCACTACGACGCCGACGCGATGCTGGCGGTGCTGCTGCTGGAGGCGCACCGGGCCGGTGCGCTGGTGGTCGGCGAGGACCTCGGCACGGTGATCCCGCGGATCCGCGACGACATGGCCGAGCGCAACCTGCTCGGCTCGACGGTGCTGTGGTTCTCCCGCGATCCCGATCCGGTGACCGGCGGCGACGACGGCCCGCTGCGCCGCCCGTCGCGCTGGCCGGAGCGCTCGGTCGCAACGATCTCCACGCACGACCTGCCGACCGCACCCGGTTTCCTGCGCGGTGAGCACGTGCGGGTGCGCGCGGAGCTGGACCTGCTCGACGACCCGCGCGCCGAGGAGGCGAAGGCCGGCGCCGAACGCGACGAGCTGCTCGCCCTGCTCGCCGCGGAGGGGTTGCTGCCGTCGCCGGACGTGACCGACGAGGACGAGATCGTCGTCGCGCTGCACGGCCTGCTCGCCGCGGCCCCGTCGAGGCTGGTGCTGGCGTCGTTCTACGACGTCCTCGGCGAGCCACGGCAGCCGAACCTGCCCGGCACCCTCGACGAGTACCCGAACTGGCGGATCCCGCTGCCGGTGACGCTCGAGGAGGCGCTGGCCGACGACCGCGTCCGCCGGGTCGCCGAGGTCCTCCGCGGGCGGTGAGCCGGGCCTGGCAGGATGCCGCCCCGATGACCGCACACAGTCCCACGGACCGCGGCGACGTCGAGCCGTCGGCCGTCGATCTCGTCCGCGCCGACGGTACCGCCGGTGCGCTGTGGCAGGCCTGGACCACCGGCGAGCGGCTCGCGGCGCTGCCCGAGCTGCTGCGGCCGCGCACCCTCGCCGAGGGGTTCGCCGCGCAGCGCCGGCTCTCCGAGCGGGCCGGGCCGTCGTACGGCTGGAAGCTGGCCGCCACGGCGACGGCCGGTCAGGCCCACATCGGGGTCGACGCGCCGCTGCCCGGCATCCTGTTCGAACGGTTCCGGCACGCCCCCGGCGACGTCGTCCCGTCGGACGACCTGCACATGGCCGTCGCCGAGGCCGAGTTCGCGTTCCGGCTGGGCGCCGACGTCGACGCCGGCGCGTCCCGGGCGCAGCTGCGGGCCGCGGTCGCCGCCGTGCACTGCGCGGTGGAGCTGCCGGAGTCCCGGTTCGACGACTTCGTCGCCGCCGGCGCGCCGTCGCTGCTGGCCGACGCCGCCTGTGCCGGCCGGTTCGTGCTCGGCCCGGAGATCGACGGCGCGCTCGATCTCGACCTGGCCGCGACGCCGACCTCGCTGCAGGTGGACGACGAGATCGCCACCGGCTCCGGCGCGGCCGTACTGGGCGACCCGTGGACGGCGCTGGGCTGGCTCGCCGACGCGCTCCCGCAGTACGGCCCGGGGCTGGCGGCCGGGGCCCTGGTGACCACCGGCACCACGACCACGCCGGTCCGCACCAGGCCCGGGGCGCGGATCCGGGCCGCGTTCGGCGCCGGGGGCGCGCTCGGAACCGTCGAGTTCACCCTGGCCGGACAGCCGGCCTGATCAGCGCACGACGTGCAGCGCGCCCGCCGCGCAGCGCACCCGCACCGCGGTGCCCGCCGCGACGTCGGACAGCTCGCCGTCGATCTGCACCGGCATCGGCCCGCACGTGGTGAAGCCGAACTCGCGGGTGGCGGGCTGGCGGCCGAGGCCGCGCACCGCCGCGCGCACCGCGATCGCCAGCTGCCGCCACTTCGGACGGTGCTCGAGCAGGATCACCTCGAACCGGCCGTCGTCGGGCCTGCTGGTCTCGCTGAGCTCGGCGACCTTCGCCATCTCGCCGATGTTCGCGAACACCAGGTTGTCGATCCGCCGCCGGTCACCGGCGGCGAACTCGACCTCGAACGGGGTGAACGCCCAGAACGAGCGCACCGTCGTGACGATCTCCCGCAGCGTGCCCTTGCCGCCCTTCTCGATCTGCAGCGCGACCACCGGCGTCAGCCCGAACCCGATGTAGGAGTGCGCGTAGTGCGGCGGATCGTCGCCGCGGTGCAGCTCCAGCAGGTCCATCGGCTCGGTGCGGCCGTCCAGCACGGCCTCGGCCAGCGGGCGGCGGCTGGTGACGCGGTCGTGGTCGTTGGCGTTCCCGGCGGCCAGCACGGCCGCGGCCGCCCCGGTCCCCGGCACGTCCATGATCCCGTTGACGACCTCGTTGTAGCCGCCGTCGCCGCTGGCGGACACGATCAGCGGCCGCCCCGGCCCGGACGCGGCCTCCCGGGCGATCTCCCGGGCGTGCCCGGCGTACTCGGTCGGGCGCAGCCGGACGGGCAGCTCCGGCCGGGCCTCGGCGAGCTCGTCGCGGAGGGCTTCGGCGAGCACGTCGGCGTCGCCGGTACTGCCCGGGTTGAACACGAGCAGGACGGAATCGATGGGCTCGGCCACACCGCACACCGTAGCCAGGTGCAACGCCGCGACGGCTGCGGCACGCTCGCCGGTATGGATCTGCAACTGGCCGGGCGGCGGGCGATCGTGACCGGCGGGAGCCGCGGCATCGGGCTGGCGACGGCTCGGGCGCTGGCCGCCGAGGGTGCGCGGGTGGCGCTGGTGGCCCGCGACCCGGACCGGCTCACCGCGGCGGCCGCATCACTGCGCGACGCCGCCGCCCCCGAGATCATCACCGTGTCCGCCGACAGCGACGACGACGCCGCGGTCCGCGCCGCCGTCGGCACCGTCGTGGACCGGTTCGGCGGGATCGACGTGCTGGTGAACGCCGCCGCCCGGCCGGCGGGCTCGGCTCCCCCGCCGGACCTGGGATCACTCACCGACGACGCGGTGCGCGCCGAGCTGGAGACGAAGCTGCTCGGCTACCTGCGTTTCGCCCGCGCCGTGGCGCCGCTGATGACGGCGCAGGGCTGGGGCCGGATCGTGAACGTGAGCGGGCTGAACGCCCGGAAGTCGAGCTCGCTCATCGGCTCGGTGCGCAACGTGGCCGTCGCCTCGATGACGGCGGCGCTCGCCGCGGAGCTCGGCCCGCACGGGGTGAACGTGACCGTGGTGCATCCCGGCTTCACCGAGACCGAGCGGACCCCGGCACTGGTCGACGCCCGGGCGGCCGCTCTCGGCACCGATCCGGCGACCGCCCGCGCCGGCCTGGACGCGACGACCACCATCGGCCGCATCACCACCGCCGCCGAGGTCGCCGACGTCATCACCTTCCTGTGCTCCCCGCGTTCGGTCGCGATCAACGGCGACGCGGTCGCCGCGGGCGGCGGCACCCCGGGCGTCACCCACTACTGAACTGCGCGCGCGATGGCACGATGGGTGGATGGACGCGACCCGCGTGGACCGCTGGCTGTGGTCGGTGCGCCTGGCGAAGACCCGCGCCGACGCCGCGACGGCCTGCCGCGGCGGGCACGTGCGGATCAACGATCGGCCGGCGAAACCGGCCGCCCCGGTGCGGGTCGGTGACCGGGTCCGGGCCCGCGTGCACGACCGCAACCGGATCGTCGAGGTCACCCGGGTGATCGAGAAGCGGGTCGGCGCGCCGATCGCCCAGGAGTGCTACGTCGACCACACCCCGGTTGAGCCGACCGGCCCGGGGATCCCGGTGTTCGCGCGCCGCGACCGCGGGGCGGGGCGGCCGACGAAGCGGGACCGCCGGATGCTCGACCAGCTCGGTGTGGCACGGCGGACTCCGTAGCGGCGCACCGCACCCGTCCTGTGAGGATGGGGCCATGTACGACGCCCTGATGCGCACCGTCCTGCGGCACGTCCCGTCCGAACCCGCCCACCGTGCCGGGTTCGCCCTCGTCCGGGCCGTCGGCGGGGCACCTGCGGTCGGGCCGCGGGTCGCCGGGCGGCTCGCGCCCGCCGATCCGGTGCTGCGCACCCGCGCGCTCGGGCTCGACTTCGCCGGCCCGCTCGGTCTGGCCGCGGGCTTCGACAAGGACGCGCGGGGCGTGCTGGCGCTGGGCCGGCTCGGTTTCGGCGCGGTCGAGATCGGCACCGTGACCGGACGCCCGCAGCCGGGCAACCCGAAGCCGCGCCTGTACCGGCTCGTCGAGGACCGGGCCCTGGTGAACCGCCTGGGCTTCAACAACGCCGGTGCCGCCGACGTCGCACCCCGGCTGGCCGCGCTCCGGGCCCGCCCGGCCTCCGGGATGCCGGTACTCGGGGTGAACATCGGCAAGAGCAAGGCGGTCCCCGCCGACGACGCCGCCGCCGACTACCGGGCGAGCGCGGCCGCGCTGGGCGGCTACGCCGACTACGTCGTGGTCAACGTCAGCTCGCCGAACACACCGGGCTTGCGTGACCTCCAGCAGGTCGAGGCGCTGGAGCCGCTGTTGACCGCGGTCCGCGAGGAGCTCGACCGGGTCACCGGTGACCGCCGGGTGCCGCTGCTGGTGAAGATCACCGTCGACCTCAGCGACGACGACGTGGATGCGGTCGCGGCGCTCGCCGTCCGCCTGGGGTTGGACGGGGTGGTCGCCACGAACACCACCGTCTCCCGGGACGGGCTGCGCACCCCGGCCGACGCGGTCGCCGCGCTCGGTGCCGGTGGGCTCTCCGGGCGCCCGCTGGCGGAGCGCGCGCAGGCGGTGGTCGGACGGCTGCGGGCCCGGCTCGAGGAGGGCCAGACCATCATCTCGGTCGGCGGGATCGAGGACGCCGAGGGCGCCTACCGGCGGATCCGGGCCGGTGCGGCGCTGGTGCAGGCCTACACCGGGTTCGTCTACGGCGGGCTGCTGTGGCCCTCGCGGCTGCACCGGGAGCTCGCGGCGCTGCTGCGTGCGGACGGCTTCACCGACGTCGCTCAGGCGGTCGGCGTCGACGCTCCCTGACCCGGGTCCGAGGAGCGCAACGGGCCCCGCCGCGGTTCCCGCGCTCCCCGGCCCGCACCGCGGCCGGCGGTGCGCCACCGCCGAGATGCGCCTCAGCGCGCCCATCCCGCCCCGGCAACGACACTGGACGACATCTCGCGCGCGCCCCGAAACGCAGAAATGCCCCGGACCGAAGTCCGGGGCATCCCCACAAAAAAGGTTGAATGTCGGCAGCGACCTACTCTCCCACACCCTGTC